>ONMY01000040.1 GCA_900318975.1 uncultured Bacillota bacterium
AAACCCTTTTATATTTAATTTCTACCAAGACCAATTCTTTTATAAACCTTGCTTAGTTTCTTTCTTGCGATTGAGTATGCAAAGTCTCTTCCCTCATCTAAGATTCTATCAAGTTCTGGAGATTTGATTATCTCATAGTACTTAGTTTGAATCTTTTCGAGAGTAGAACCAACGATTTCTGCAAGATCTTCTTTGAACTCTTTATATCCAAGTCCTTCATATTTCTTTTCTATTTCTTCATATGATAATCCAGAAAGATTAGAATAAATTGTCATAAGATTCGCAAGAGCTCCTTGGTTTTCTTTGTCATACTTTACTACACCTAAAGAATCAGTTACCGCTCTTTTAATCTTGTTTTTAGCTTCGTTTATATCATCTAAGAGGGTGATATAACCTTTTGGATTTGGATCTGTCTTACTCATCTTATGTGCTGGATCTTGTAGGCTCATTATTCTTGCACCTGCCTTCATAATTAGTGGTTCAGGAACAGTAAATGTTTCACCATATTTGTTATTGAATCTTATTGCGATATCACGAGTAAGCTCTACGTGTTGTTTCTGGTCTTCTCCAACAGGTACATAGTTTGCATCATAAAGAAGTATATCTGATGCCATAAGACATGGGTATGTTAAAAGACCAGTAGAAACAGTTAGACCTTGTTTAACACTCTTTTCTTTAAACTGAATCATTCTTTCCATTTCACCGATATAAGAATTACATTCAAGGACGAATGATAATTCTGAATGGCATGGAACTTCTGATTGAATAAAGATATGAGTTCTTTCTGGATCTAATCCTACTGCAATATAAAGTGCGGCAAGAGATCTGATATCTTTCTTTAATTCTTGCCTATCGATTGGTACTGTGATTGAGTGAAGGTCCGCAACAAACACGATGATATCTGCGTCTTTGTATTCATTTTGAAGTTTTACAAAGTTTTGCATCGCTCCAAGATAGTTTCCTAGTGTTGGGACATTTGATGGTTTGATTCCTGATAATATTCTCATGAGATTCCTCCTTAAAAATAAAAATCGTCCTTCATGTAAAGGACGATTTAATAACCGTGGTGCCACCTTAATTCTTCTTCAAATGAAGAAGCACTTTTGGTATTCATATTTTAGACTCTAAATAAACCCAATTCATAAATGAGTTATTATCATCTTACAGCCAAGGGATGAATTCTCTTTTAATAATTATTCATTTACTACTAATTTTATTTATATTAACGCCTATACATAGCATTTTAATACAAACTTTTAATTTGTCAACTATTTACTCAGCTTTTGTGCCTGTAATCATTGTAGACATCATATGTGGGTCAATAATCATCTGACAAATATTGGTTGCGTGGTCTGAGATTCTTTCAAGGTTAGATACGATATCGATATATAGAATATCAAGTTGTGATACTTCACCAACCTTTAAGTATGAGTGAACATTAAGTCTATATTCTTTTTCCATCTGATTAACTATTTCTTCACGTTTGATAACGTTTTGAGATAGAAGAAGATCATTGAGTTCAAAGGCAGCAACTGAATCTTTTACTTGGCTTCTACAGATATTGAAGAACTTAAGTAGTGCTGAATGCATTTCATCACTCATTACATTCTTTTCTTCATAATAACGTTTTAAGTATTCAGAGAAGTTTACTGCGTGGTCTGCGATACGTTCAAAGTCACGGATAGCATCTATATATTGTGTTTGAAGATAAGCATCTTTTCTATTTAAGTGTATCTCACTTATCTGCATGATGTAGTCATGTATTAAGTGTTCACATAAATCGACATTTTCTTCTTCTTCATTAATTATAGTAAAATATGATTCATCATTTTCATTGAAATATAGGATAGATGTATCATACATTTTAACGATAATGTTGTTCATCTCGAGAATGGCATGTCTTGCGGCTTCAAGTGCTAAAGATGGGCTCTTTAATAACTCTTTATTGAGCTTTTCGGCAAGAAGTTCTTTTCTTTCCTCTTCAGGTAAAATCTTATTGATTAAAAGTACGATATATTTTAATAGAAGTAGGGCAACTGTTGAACCAATAATATTGAAGAATGTGTGGAAGAAGGCAAGAGTGAATTTATTTCTTGTGACAAACACAGCTTCCTCAATTAATAAGAAGAGTTTTGATACTGGTACAGTAAGAGGAAGGAAGAGTATTGCACCAATTAGTATTACAAATGTATTCGCAATTGCAGCTTTTTTAGCTGCCTTATTACCACCAAGTGATGCGAGGAAGGCAGTAATAGTAGTTCCAATATTTGAACCGATAATTAGAGCGATTGCCGATGCGAGTGTCATCGCATTAGTTGAAATATATAATTCTTGAACGATACCGATAAAGGCACCTGATGATTGAATTACGGCAGTTAAAATCATACCGGTTAAGAAACTTAAGAAGAGGTTATCGCCGAGAGTTGACATAATGTTATTAAACCAATCTGTTTCCGCAAATGATCCGAACGATATACTCATAAGTTCTAGACCGAAGAATAAGAAACCGATACCGGTTATAATTCTTCCAGATAGTTTCCATTTTCTACTATTTATAAGCATTACAACAAATGCTCCAATGAATATTAATGGAAGGCATACTAATGATATTACATCAAGTGAAATGATATATGCAAGGGCAGTTGTACCGATGTGGGCACCAATCATTATTGGAAGAGCGTGTTTTAAATCTAGGAGTCCTGCGCTAATTAATCCCACAACTATTACAGTAGTTGCACTAGAAGATTGAATGATTAGTGTAATTAAAAATCCGATTAAAAATCCCTTAAACACATTGTCAGTTGCCTTTGTAACGATTTCTTTAAGTCTATTACCCGCAAGTGAATTAAGTGATGAACTCATAAGGTTTAATCCATATAGGAATATACCAAGTCCACCAAGGATTACTGAGATGATTGTGAATGTTTTGGCATCTCCGATTTCAAGAAGTGAATAGAAATTATTCATTAAAAGCCTCCTTTAGTTCAGTGAGTAAATCACTAAATCTTTTTGTCACAGCTTTTAATGCATCGAGTTTAGTAAAATCAACTCCAGCTTTTCTCACAAGATTTATTGGATAATCAGATGCACCTGATTTTAATAATTCTTTATAAGATTCAAATGCTCCTTCCTTTCCTTCTTTTACATTTTCATATATTGCAAGAGATGCTGCAAAAGAAGTTGCATATTGATATACATAATATGGAGACATAAAGAAGTGATGAACATATGCCCATACATATTTCTTTACCTTTTCTTCTTTAATATCGATTCCATAATACAAATCATATAATTTAATCATTATATTAGATAAGCTTTCCTCAGTAATAGCATCACCATTTTCAGCCATTGTATGAGCGATATATTCATATTCTGCAAAGAGTGTTTGTCTAAAGAATGTGCCAATTATATTATCTATTGCATTTTGAATGAGTTTAATCTTTTCATTTTTAGTAAGAGTACCTTTTGTTAGAAGATAATCTAAAAGATTATGTTCATTAAAAGTAGATGCAATTTCCGCAACGAATATAGTATAGCTTTCAGTCATTGATGGTTGATATTTACTAGAAAAGAGAGTATGAGTTGAATGACCTGCTTCATGTGCTAAAGTGAAACAACTATCTAAATCCTCATTAAAGTTTAAAAGAATACATGGATGAGTCTTAACAGTTGAGTTTGAATAAGCACCAGATACCTTTCCATCTTTTGGATAAACATCGACATATCCATCCTTTACAGCTTCATGTGCAAATTCGATAAATTCATCATCGAATTTAGAGATAGAATCAAAGAATAATTGTTTTGCATCTTCATATGAATATTTTTTACTATCTCCATCATCAACTAAATCTAGGAATCTATCATACGTATGTATTTTACTAAGTCCAAGAACTTTCTTTCTTAAACTTAAGTATTCCTTTACAAGTGGAGCTGTTTCATGAGCGATTTCTATTAAATTAGTATAGAGTGATACTGGAATATTATTTTCATATAGATACATCTCAAGTGATGTACTAAAACCCTTACTCTTAGTTAAGGCGATATCACTTTTTAATACTGAATTATAGATTGCTGCATAAGTATTCTTGTTTTCTTCGAATCTTTTAAATTCAGCTTCAAAGATTCTTTCTCTTTCATCTTCATCCTTTGATTCAGATACAAGTGTAGTCCAGTTAGAGTCCCTTATATCAATTTCTTCACCATTATTTAGTTTAATAATGTGTGGTTTTAAATCTCCTGTTGTAAGAGATGAGAAGATATCTCTTGTATTATCAACTAATGGATTAAATTTAGATATAATACTCTGTTCAACTGATGATGGAGTATGTTCTTTCTTTCTAAATAGGTTTTCAAAACTGAATCTAAATTGTTTAAATTCAGGAGAACTATCAGTTATAGAAAAAACATATTCTTCGCCAAGAGATAAAATCTCAGATTCTTCAAAAGAAGTATTTTCAGAAAGCTTTTGGAATAAGAATGAAACTTCTTGCATATTTTCCATTGCCTTAGTATTACTCCTATCAAGATCTAATTCACATAAAGCATATAGATATAATTTTTCATAATTCTCAACGAAAAATACAGTCAAAGAAAGATATTCTTTAAATGATTCTTTGTC
>ONMY01000080.1 GCA_900318975.1 uncultured Bacillota bacterium
AATTTAAGATTTACTGCTAAAATTGGTGAATTTCCATCACTTGAAAATATAAGCACTAATACAGTAATAACTGGAGATATGATTACATCTTTAAGTGAAAAAAGACCAATCACAAAAGATATAATCATTAACCAATTATCAAGACTAGAAAACAGTGAATATTACATAAATGATATAGTAATAGATATCGATGATGATATCTTTTTGCCACTCGGTTTAATAAATAATATGAGAAGATCTCTCTTATTAGAATTATCTAAAGAAGAACCATCAAATAGAACTATAAATAAGAACTATTCTTTTGATAATAGAGTAGTTAAAGAAACTAGCGCTCTTAGAATAAAGTGTGAAACCATTGATCAGTTTTCTACTGCGTATTCACTCGGGTTTAAATCATTTATTGTTTCAAGTCTTGCCCTTTATCATGATTTAAAAAATAAATATAGTGATATAGAAATAGAACTCGCACTCCCAAGAATAATAAATGATTATGATAAGAATATAGATGTAGATTCAGTCTTAGTAGATGAAGTAGGATCAATTTATAAATATAACATTAAGATGGCTATTAATAGTTATTTAAATGTTACTAATATATATTCAGCAAACTTACTATTCAATAATAAAAGCATTAATAGAGTTGCTTTATCAATAGAAATGAGCGAGAATAGAATTCTATCATTTATAAATAGATACTATAATACCTTTAAATCTAAACCAAACGTAGAAGTAATAATCTATGATAGATCTGATTTAATGATTACTAAATACTGTGCAATTAGAGCACATAAAAACTATAAAGAAAAATGTGGTCTATGTAAAACCCATAGATACTATCTAAAAGATAGAACTGGTGAAATGATGCCAGTAATTGGTACTAGTACATGTGGTAATAGAATATTAAATCCTAAAATAACTTGTCTTTTCAAATACAAAAAAGAATTAAGAGAATCAGGAATAGAAAACTTTAGAATAAACTTCACTATAGAATCTAGTGAAGAAGTAAAAGAAGTACTATTATCATATATAAATAATGAACCGCTAAGCGGAAATAAATACACCTATGGAAGATACCTTAAATAGATAAAGGAAGACTATTGCAGTCTTCCTTTATCTTTCATTGGTTCTTTTCCAAGATATTTTTTATATTGTCTATAGAATGTCGTATAGTCTTTATATTCACAAATCTCAGATGCCCTCTTTATTGATGTTCCTGTTTCAATTAGTTGTTGAGCATAGAGTATTTTTTTCTTGTTTACATATTGCATTAAGCTCATGCCAAATCTATTCTTAAAGGCATGGCTTATCCATGATTCACTTACATAAAACATATCTTTTAATACTTTAGAGTTTATAGATGTCTCTGGATTATTATCTATATAATCAACGATTAAACTAAATGTATCTTCCATATCCTTTACAAGATAATCATTATCCATTTGTAAGTGATTTAAACATGCAATGATATTGTTTATTGTTGATTCTTTATTATATTCAAACTCTTCTTTACTTAAGATATTTTCATTCTTTATTAGTGCATCTATTAGATACTTTATTGGTGATTCAGGGTTTATGGAATACCTTATTCCAAGGTTTGTTAGTGTCCCTCTTAATCTCTCATCGATATCATCATCTCTAAAATTGAAGACTACTCTGTCGTAAGGAGTTGAATCTGAAAGAATATTTAAATAATGATAAATTGCTGGTTTTACGAGTATTAAATCATTTTTTCTTAAATGATATGATTTACCACCAATATCAAAATCAGCTTTTCCACCATAAAAAAATAAGAGCTCATATTCATTGTGAATATGTCCATAGAAATCTTCTTTTTTAGGTGTTAAAGTGTAAGTGTGATGGTAAAAAATATGCTCGTTATCTTTCATATTTAATATTTTAATATGTTTTTGCAAAAAATGCAATATAATTAAGCCAATTATGCAATTGTATTGTATGAAATAATGATATATCATTAAGTTGAAATATAAAGGTGAATTATGAAATTATTTTCTGTAGACTTAGATGGCACACTTCTAAAAAGCGATAAGACAATATCAATTGAAGAAATAGATGCGATAAATAGTCTTAAAAAACATAAGGTTATTTTTTCAATATCGACTGGAAGACCAACTAAGGGCATAAAAAAATATTTAGATCTATTTAATTTTAAGATGCCTTTAACTCTTTTTAATGGATCTTTAGTAGAACTCTATCCGTCAAGAGAAATATTGTATGAATGTAAGCTTAAAGAGGGTGATGCTAGATACATCATCAAATATTTAACAGATAGAAATTTAGAGTTCATATATTATAGTAATGGAGATTTATATTATTTAAATTTCACAGAAAGAGTTAAATTATATGCTAAATACTCAAATTTAGATCCTATAAAGGTAGATTCAATTGATGAGATAGATTATAGTAATGTAATTAAAGTTATTTGGTTTTTAAATAAAGATGAAGAAGAAAACTATAATCTAGATGAATTCTTATGCCTTGAATCTACTACTAGAATTAGAAGTGATTTTAAATACTATGAATTCATAAATAAGGATGCATCTAAAGGAAAAGCCCTTAAGATAATTCAAGATTATTACAATATAAAAGACGAAAACACAATCGCAATTGGCGATGAAGAAAACGATATTTCGATGATTAAAAGAGCTGGAATAGGTGTTGCGATGAAAAACGCAAGAGAAAGCGTTAAATACATCGCAGACTATGTTACAGAAAACGATAATGATCACGGCGGAGTATTAGAAGTAATTAATAAGTATATATTAAAAGGAGATATAAAGAAATGAGCGAATTTAAATTTAATGAAAATGCTAAGTACAATCTTATTGCACCATCAAGCATGGGTGTTAGAATCACACCACTTGATAGGACAGAAGTATTTACTTCAAATCTATTTAGAATGCAATCAACTAGTGCTGAAACAAATGTATTAAACGTTCCTGCATCTCTTGGAATGAACACTCTCGTTCTCACAACTTTTGTAAAAGACTCACAAATTGCTAAATTCATAAAATCAGAACTTAGAAAGAGAAACATTAACTTTATTGGAAAAGATAAAGAAAAAGTTGGCCCTTGGGGATATCGTCATCAATTCAATATCGCTGATAGTGGATTTGGTCTTCGTGCACCAAGAGTGGAAAACGATAGAGCCGGTGAGGTTGGAAGAAGCCTATCAGTAGATGATTTTGATTTAGATAAGCTTTTTAAAGAAGAAAAAGTAGAGATGATTCATATGTCTGGCCTAATCGCTGCGCTATCTCCTGAAACTAAAGATTTTTGCCTAGCACTCGCAAGATGTGCAAAGAAAAATGGCACTATCATTTCATTTGATTTAAATTATCGTGCATCTTTCTGGAAAGATAGAGAAGAAGAACTTTCTAAATCATTTAAAGAAATAGTATCTCTTACTGATATACTAATTGGAAATGAAGAAGATTATCAACTAGCTCTTGGACTTAAAGGCCCAGAAGCTGGTGGAAAAGATATCGCGTCTAAGATAGATGGTTTTAAGAAAATGATTGAAACAGCTAAAGCTGAATATAAAAACGTTAAAGTATTTGCGACAACTCTAAGACAAGTAATTAGCGCAAACGAACACTTATGGGGTGCAATCTCATATTCAAGTGAAGGTTGGAATATAATTGAACCAAGACCAATTGAAGTTATGGATAGAATTGGTGGTGGTGATGGATTCGTTGGTGGGCTTCTCTATTCAATCCTTAAAGGCGAAAGCATCAAAACCGCAACTGAATTTGGTTGGGCAACAGGCGTTCTTGCTGCATCTTCACTAAATGACTATGCAACACCAGTTGATGAAGATGAAGTGTGGTCTATTTATAGCGGAAATGCACGTGTTAAAAGATAGAGGATAGATATATGGATAAATTATTTGATATCGGAATGGTTGGCCTTGGAGTAATGGGCGAAAACCTTTCCATGAACATGATAAATAAAGGTTTTAGTGTATCTGTATATGATATTGTTGACTCCGTAATCGACAAGTTCATTAATGGAAGAGGAAAAGGTCTTCCTGTAAAGGGCTGTCATGATGTAGAAACACTCGTAAAATCTCTTAAAAAGCCAAGAAAAATAATGATAATGATTAAAGCTGGTTCTCCAGTTGATGAAACATTAGATAAACTCATTCCTTTCTTAGAAAAAGGTGATATCGTAATTGATGGTGGCAATTCAAACTTTAATGATACCATTAGAAGATCTAAGATGATGGAAGAAAAAGGCTTTAGATTTATCGGTATGGGTGTATCTGGTGGTGAAGAAGGCGCATTAAATGGCCCATCACTAATGCCTGGTGGAACAAAAGATGCCTGGGAACATATTAAAGATATTTATACTAAGATAGCCGCAAAAATTGATACTGGAGAAGCGTGCTGTTCATATATCGGTGAAAGTGGTGCAGGGCACTATGTAAAAATGGTTCATAATGGTATTGAATATGGCGATATGGAACTCATATGTGAAACATATGACATAATGAGAAAACTACTTGGACTTTCAAGCATTGAACTATCAGATATATTTAGTAAATGGAATAACGATAAACTAAACAGTTACTTAATAGAAATTACATCTAATATTCTAAAATATAAAGATGAAAACGGAGAAATAGTAGTTGATAAGATTTTAGATTCTGCAGGTCAAAAGGGAACTGGTAAGTGGGCATCAATAAGTGCACTAGATGAAGGCATTCCACTAACTTTAATTACTGAGGCAGTATATCAAAGATGCCTATCAAGTCATAAAGATGAAAGAGTAAGAGCTTCAAAAGAATTTAAGAAAACTAAATCAACATATAATGGTACAAAAGAAGAATTAATAAACGATCTTGAAAAAGCATTATATGTATCAAAAATTTTATCATATGCGCAGGGCTTTAGCTTACTAAGAGAAGCCGCTAAAACATATGAATGGAATCTAAATTATGGTGCAATCGCCTTAACTTGGAGAGGCGGATGCATTATAAGAAGTAGTTTCCTTGGAAAAATAAATGAAGCATTTAATAAGAATCCAAAGTTAGAAAATCTACTTCTTGATGAATATTTTAAAAACGAAATAGAAGATGGCATTGAATCACTTAGAAAGATTATATCTATTGCAGTATTAAATGGTATTCCAGTACCATCAATGTGCGCTGGACTCTCATATTTTGATGGATATAAATCAGAATCACCTCCTCAAAATCTTCTTCAAGCTCAAAGAGATTATTTTGGAGCCCATACATATGAAAGAATAGACACTGAAAGAGGAAAACACTTCCATACTAATTGGACAGGTCATGGCGGAGATACAACTGCCGGAACATATAACGCATAAAAAGGAGATATATTTTATGAATATTCCTAATTTTAAAAATAAAGTTGTAGTAATAACTGGTGGAGCTGGAGTTCTATGTTCAACTCTTGCAAAGGCAATCGCAAAAACAGGTGCTAAAGTTGCAATACTAGACTTAAATTTAGATGCTGCAGAGAATGTTGCATCTGAAATTAAAAAAGATGGATTTGAGGCTAGCGCTTTTAAATGCAATGTTCTTGATAAGGCCTCAATCGAAGAATGTCATAATAATGTCTTAAATAAATATGGTAAATGCGATATTTTAATTAATGGTGCTGGTGGAAACAACAAGAAAGCCCAAACAACTGATGAATTCTTTGATCCAGATCATATGAACTTAGATGATAATCAAGATTTCTTTGATCTTGAACTCGACGGATTCAACTTTGTATTTGGCTTAAACTTCACAGGCACTCTCCTTCCAACTCAAGTATTCGTAAAAGATATGGTTGATAGAAGTGGGTGTAATATTCTAAATATCAGCTCAATGAATTCATTTACTCCTCTTACAAAGATTCCAGCATATAGTGCTGCAAAAGCCGCTATTTCAAATTTCACTAAATGGCTCGCAGTTCATTTTTCAAAAGTTGGAATTAGAGTAAACGCAATTGCCCCAGGCTTCTTTTCAACAATTCAAAATAAATCTCTTCTTTGGAATGAAGATGGAACTCCAACAAAGAGAACTGAAAAGATTTTAAACAATACCCCAATGGGAAGATTTGGAGAAGCTGATGAGATTGTTGGTGCTACATATTTTCTTTTAGATAATGAGGCAGCATCTTTTATTACAGGAGTAGTTCTTCCAATTGATGGAGGATTCTCATCTTATTCAGGTGTATAATGAAAATCTTCCTATCCAACGAACAAGAATCACTAAAAAATGAGATAATAATTTCAGCTTTAAATAAACTACTAGATGAAAAAAGACCAAAAAAGCTTTTAATATTACCTCCAGATTATACAAGACTTCATTCGAATGCCGGGTTCATTACGAATGTTCTTTATCATAAATGCGTTAAAAGAAATATTAATCTAGATATTATGCCCGCGCTTGGAACTCATGAAGCTATAACCCTCGAACAAAAGAATGAAATGTTTGGTGATATACCATTTGAAAAGTTCTTATATCACGATTGGAAAAACGATGTAGTAAAAATTGGCGAAATTCCAGCATCTTACATTGAAGAAATCACAGATGGTCTTTGGAAAAAGTCTGTAGACTGTGAAGTTAATAGAATTATATTAGATGAATCATATGATTTAATACTTTCTATTGGGCAAGTTGTTCCACACGAAGTAGTAGGTATGGCAAACCACGCTAAAAATATATTTGTTGGCTGTGGCGGAAAGAAAATGATAAACTCGTCTCATATAATTGGTGCTGTATACGGAATGGAGAGGATGATGGGAAAAGATCATACTCCAGTTAGAAAAATATTTGATTATGCACTAGAAAACTTCCTTTCATCAAGACCAATCACATTCATTCTAACAGTTACCACATGTGATAGGGGAAAGATAAATACCCACGGACTCTTCATTTCTGATGATAGAACTGGTTTTGAAGAAGCTGTAAAACTTTCATCAAAATTTAATTTTACTTATTTAGAAAAACCAATAAAGAAATGTGTTGTATATCTAGATGAAAAAGAATTTAGAAGCACATGGCTTGGAAATAAAGCGATCTATAGAACTAGAATGGCAATCAAAGATGGCGGTGAACTAATTATACTTGCGCCAGGAGTTACTAAGTTTGGTGAAGACAGTGAAGTTGACAAACTAATTAGAAAATATGGTTATATTGGAAGATTAAATATTTTAAAACTTTTAAATGAAAATGATGATTTAAAAGAAAACTCTGGTGTTGCAGCTCATCTAATCCATGGTTCTTCAGATTCTAGATTCAAAATATATTACGCAGTTAAAAAAATAACCAAAGAAGAGATAAGAAGTGTTAATTTCATTCCACTCGACTATGATGAAATAGTAAATAGATATGATCCATCAAAATTAAAAGAAGGATGGAATAATGTTTATGGAGAAGAAATATTCTTTATTTCAAATCCAGCACTTGGTCTTTGGATGGCAAAGAATAAATAATTTAAATACATCATACAATTAAATAATTATATTAAAGATATTCTCCTCTTTTGAGACAAAATTAAACACAACGACGCGATATAATCATTGTAATTCTATTGATTAGAGAGTAAAAACATCTTGATATAATCTTGTGATTATATAAAAATGTTTGTGTGTTTTATGTAAAGAAAAGAAGGAGAATATTTTTATGAAAACATTTAAAGTACTCGCTGACTCAACATCTGACCTTGAAAAGAAATTTAGAGATGAATATGATATTGATTATTTTAGAATGACCTTTACGATAGATGATACTGAATATGATGCAGATCTCGATTGGACAAAACTAAGCCCTCTTGATTATTATAAAATGATGAGAAATGGAAAACGTTCAATCACAAGCTTCTCAACAAGAGAAGAATTTGAAAATAGAATGAGAATGTATTTAGATAAAGGCTTAGATATTCTTTATATAGGTTGTTCATCAAAGCTTTCAGGCTCAGTTCAGGCTGCGAAAAAACTTGCGGATGAACTAAAAGCTGAATATCCAGAAAGAAGAATTGTATGCTATGACTCACTTAGAAGCAATTATTCACAAGGTTTAATGGCAATCGATGCTGCAAAGATGGAACAAGATGGTAAATCTTTAGATGAAGTTGTTGCATATTTAAATGAGAATACATTAAAATATCAAGTTCAAGCAATCGTTGGATCTTTAGAATGGCTTAAAAAAGCTGGAAGAGTTAAAGCCGCAGCCGCTTTCTTCGGTACAGTATTACAATTAAAACCTGTAATTTGTTCAGATGCTAAAGGAAATAATTTTGCTTATGAAAAGATAATTGGTAGAAAGAAATCTATCGAAAGATTACTCGATATCATCGAAGAAAGATTTGAAAATCCAGCTGACAATATTATCTTTATTGAACACGCAGATTGTCCTGAAGATGCAAATTATTTTAAAGAAGAAATTGAAAGAAGATGTCATCCTAAGGCTATAAATATTTCAAATGTTGGTCCAATCATTGGTGCAACAGTTGGTCCAGATACAATTACAGTATCATTCTATGGAAAAGAAGTTACTGTTTGTAGTCCAGAATAAAATATAAAAATATATAATCAATAATTGGCAACTCCGTTGCCTTTTATTGATAATAAATGTTATAATAATCAAAAGTTAATGTAAGGAATAAACTATGAAAGAGTTTAATGTTGAAAAATTTAAAATAAGACTAATGGACAAAGAAAATAAAGATGAAATAAGAAAAGTCCAAGAGTTACGTTATAAATATCTACTCAAAGATTACAACCCAAATCTTGAAGAAGGTGGTATTGATGATGATGGATATGATGAATACAGTGACTCTATTTTAGTCATTGATACAGAAAAAGATATTATCGCAGGAACTTATAGAGTTGCAACACTAGACACTATAAAAGACCAAAAATTCCTCACAGAAGATGAATATGATATCAAAGAATTAAGAGACAGCAAGGAAAGATTTTTAGAACTTGGAAGAGCGGTCGTTCATGTTGACTATCGAAATGGTTTTGTAATTCAATTATTACTTCTTGCAATCTATCACTATGCGACTGAACACAACTGTAAATATTATCTAGGACTTTGTAGTTTCCATGGAGTAAACCCAGAAGCTTATTCTCATGGTTTTTCTCTTCTTGCAAGAGATTATAGTTTTAAAAAATATAAAATCACCGCTATTGGTGATGCATTTGATCTTCATTTTGTTGATGAAGATAAGATTGATATGCTCCGTGCTAAACAAGAACTTCCGGCTCTTCTTAGAATGTATCTAAGACTAGGACATAGAGTTTGTATCGGCGGAAGTATAGATCACAAGTTTAATAGCTGTGATGTTTTAATCGTATTAGATGCTGATGAAATCAACATCAAATACTTTAATAGAATGATGAATATTAACGCAAAATAGAAATGGAAGATGTAAGAAAAGAGGATTTAAAGAATAAAAAGAATCCAATAATCTACAAAATTATGTTTGTTGTGATTGTCGCTACTGTTGTAGCGCTTTTATTCTTTCTTTTTAAAGACATCTTAATCGAAATCATAAAATACACTAAAGCTGATGACCAAGAAGCAATAAAAGAATTAATGAAAGAAAAGGGATGGTTTGGGTATCTAACCGTCATTATGGTAGAAGCACTCGAAATGGTTGTAATATGTATTCCTGCAGAATTTATCCAAATTCCTGCCGGAATAAGTTTCCATCCTCTAATATCTATTCTTCTTTGTGATATTGGTGTTTGTCTTGGTGCAAGTATTATTTTCTTTATTGTACATGTACTAAAATTTAATAGTGCATACATCGAAAACAAACAAAAAAAGATTAATACCCTTGCATCTAAAAAGAGTGGTCAAAGCACTCAAATACTAATGTATTTTTTATTCGTTACACCAATAATTCCATTTGGCGCTATTTGTTATTATGCGTCGAATAGAAAGATTTCTTATGCAAGATATATTTTTACCTGTGCAACTGGTGTACTCCCATCAATTGTAACATCGATTTTTATGGGCGCTGGTGTAAAGCTATTTATAAGTAATGATCTTCCACTTTGGGCTCTTATATTAATAATATTTGGCCTTGGTACAATTCTATTTATTGGAATGTTCCTAATTGCTAAAAGATATCTATTTAAAGGAAAGAAAATAAGAAATACACCAAATAGTCTTTGGTCATATCTAATTCTATTTGGTTTTGGTCTTTATACAAATCTTCATGGGAAGTTTATCTATATTGAAGATGAAAAATACGAAGAATTACTTCAAATGAAATCACCAATATTATTCCTTTCAAACCACTTATCTTCTCATGATATCTATGCAGCATTTAAATATTTATATCCAATAAGACCAGCACTAGTTGCGAATAGATATTATACAAGAGGAAAAATGTCTAGATGGCTTCTATCCGTTCTTGGGTTCATTCCAAAAGGTCTTTTTAGTCCCGACATCGAAGCTCTTAGAAAAATGTTTAAGTATGTTAAGGAAGATACATCAATTCTAATGTATCCAGAAGGCCGTCTTTCAATAGATGGAAACACTTATCCTATAACACATGGAACATCTGCCCTTGCAAAAAAATTAGATATTCCTGTTGTAATACTAAAGGTGCAAGGATCATTCCTCGCAGCATCTAAATGGCATAAATCTAATAGAAGAAAGAGAATAACTATTCAAGTTGAAAGAATAATTCAAAAAGAAGAATTGGAATCATTAAACAATCAAGAACTTGATTCTATTATAAAAGAATCACTTGCCCACAATGAATTTGAATACGCTCTTACAATCAAAAATAAAGAAAAGAATAAAGCTGAAAAGCTAGGTTATGTTCTTTATAAATGTCCAAGATGCAAAGAAAATTATAAATTGAATGGTAGTGGCAACACTTTAAAATGTGAATGTGGATTTGAATTAAACATTGATGAACATTATCAGTTTAATGAAAATGAATATGGTCTTAAAAATATCCATGATTATTATAAATGGATGAAGATGGAAGAGACTAAATACATCGATAGCCTAGATGATGATTCTATAGTTATAGAAGAAGAAGTTGATGTGAATAAAATCAGTTTCAAAGGTGAAAAATATGATGTTCATGGAACTGGTGTATGCACAATGACTAAAGATTCATTCTCATTCAAAGGTAAATTTGGTGATGAAGAGGTTTCATTCACACATACACATAAATCTCTTCAAGCTCTTGCGTTTTCTGTAAATGAAGAATATGAATGTTATAATGATGGTATCCTCTATTATTTCTATCCGAAAGAAAATAGAGCATCTTGTACAAGAGTTGCACTTCTTTACGATATTCTTGATGAGAAATATAATAATAAGAATTAAGTGAGCCCAGCTCACTTTTCTTAAAAATAGGTGGTATTATGTGCTGTAGATGTTATGTAGAATATTTAAAAGATAAAAAACTAAAACAAATATATGATCAACTTCAAGATAAGGATGATATAAAGACAGAAGGAGAACTATTTCCAGGTGATAATGCCGTAATAGTCGCAAACAATAAAGACTTAAATATTGGTGTTTTTAAAATGAAATGGGGATATACTCTTGGTAAAAAACTTGTGTTTAATGCAAGATGTGAATCCTTAGAAGAAAAAGAAATATTTAAAGATGGAATAAATATGAGAAGATGTGTTCTTCCAATTAATAATTATTTTGAATGGAAGAAAGATGATAAAAAGAAATATTTATTTAAAGATGAAGATTCTATTATGTATTTACTTGGAATCTATCGATTCGAAGATGGTAAACCAGTGTTTACAGTTCTAACAAAAGATGCATCTTTAAAGTTATCTATTGTACACGATAGAATGCCTGTTGTAATAAGAGGGGAAAACGTTAGAAAGTGGTTAGAAAAAGATGCTGACTTTTTATCTATAATAAAAGAATCGGTTGATGATTTATATTTTGAACCATATGATAAACAATAATTTTTCTTATTGCTATAGATTTAGGGAAAACATTATTGTATAATTTATAAAACATTCTATAGGAGGAGATAAAATAATGTTTGTAAAGCAAGTTTCAATTTTTGTAGACAACAAAAAAGGTTCTATTGCTGAAGTTATTTCAATTCTTGGTGAATCAAACATTAATATTAAGGCTCTCTCAGTGGCAGATGCTGCTGACTTTGGTATCTTAAGACTTATTGTTGATGAACCAGAGAAAGCGTATTATGCTATCAATGAAAAAGGATATAAGGTAAAGATTGCAGAAACTCTTGGTATTGAAATAAAAGATGAAGCAAATGAACTTGGAAAGGTACTAAACTATATCAAAAAGAATGATATAGAAGTAACCTACATCTATTCTTTAATAGGGTATGTATCTAATAAATCTGTCATTATTATTAAAACACCTGATTTAAAAAAGACAGAAGAACTACTAGAAGAATTTGGTGTTAAAATTGTAGATCCAAAGACCATTTATAAGGAATAATCGAGGTTTATTATGCTAGATATCATTGTTAAATTAATTTTTATTATTGTATTTTTTGCTGCAACTTTTTTTATTGGTTTCTATTCAAGAAAGAAAATACAAACATCTAATGATTTTGCACTTGGCGGAAGAAATGTTGGACCATGGCTATCAGCATTTGCTTATGGTACATCATATTTCTCTGCAGTAATATTTATTGGATATGCTGGTTCATTTGGTTGGCTTTTTGGTGTATCTGCACTTTGGATTGGTCTTGGAAATGCCTTTATAGGTTCTCTTCTTTGTTGGAAAGTGCTTGGAAGAAAGACAAGACTTATGACACAAAAGCTGGAATCCGCAACTATGCCAGATTTTTTTGGTAAGAGATATAAATCAGATACCTTAAAAATAATTGCATCTATTATTGTGTTTATATTCTTAATTCCTTATACAGCTGCACTATATAATGGTCTTTCTGCACTATTTAGCACATGCTTTTCTGA
>ONMY01000198.1 GCA_900318975.1 uncultured Bacillota bacterium
GAAGAGAATGTTAATCTAAGCCCAAATGAAACATTAGATCTTACAAAAGTATTAAATGTTTATCCAACATCATCTTGGATTCAAGTTTTAAACTTTGAATCATCTAATCCATCATCAGTTTCAATCGTAAATAACACTCTTATTGCGAAAGAATCTGGTATATCTAATATCACTGCAACAGGAAAAGATAAAGATGGAAACGTTGTTAGTGCAACTCTAAATGTTCACGTACTATCTGAAGGAGATGAAGGATATGTTGGTGGATATTCAATCCCAGAAATAAATAAATTCACAATCGATGGATATAAGACAGTTAAAGCTTATTATAACGTCGATAATGAAGAAAGAGATATCGGTCTTGATGATGGTGAATATGATTTTGGTGATACAATAACTTTAAAAATGTTCCCATCAGAAACAATAAATATCCTCTATACCCTAGATTCATACTTCCCAGAAAAGACAAGTGTAGTATTCAAATCATCTAACTCTAAGATTGCAACTGTTGATGATAATGGTCAAATAATAGCACAGGCTAAAGGAAATACTACAATAATGGTAAATGTCCTCTTTGATGGCCAATCAACATTCTATTCAGGAAAGATCAGTATCGAAGTAAAAGATCCATTTACAATTCAAAGTATCTACCTTTATAGCTATAAAGGTCTTGGTGGAGTTGTTGAAATCCCTAAGGATAGAGGTATCACCACAATCTATAATTATGCATTCTCAAATTATGAATTTGTTGAAAAGGATTTAGAAGCTGGTGATGTCATAGATGATGAAGATCCATATCTAATTAAACAACACTTCCTTGGTGATGATACAATCACTAAAGTAATTATCCCAGAAGGTGTTACAACAATCAGCGAATATGCCTTCGCAAATCTAACAGCACTAGAAGAAGTAGTACTTCCATCAACTCTAAATAGAATTGGTGTTGGTGCATTCTATAATTGTACAAGCTTAAAGACAATCAATTTAGAAAACACTAAATTCATAAACGAAAAAGCATTCTATAATTGCCCAATTGAGGATATCGATCTATCAAGTGCGGTTTCAATTGGTAATTATGCATTTGAAAACTGTAAATTAAATTACATCGTCCTTCCATCATGTGCACAGTCGCTATCAGAAGGTGCATTCTACAATAATGAATATTTAACAAGTGTAACTTTAAAAGCTAAGAAGATTAAGATTGCTCCATATGTTTTTGCAAAATGTTCTAAACTCGTTTCAATTAACATTAACGCAACAGTTATATCATCACACGCTTTTGAAGATTGCATAGAACTATCAGATGTAACAATTGGACCTGATGTATCACTAATCAGCGAATATGCATTCTCAAATACAGCTGTAACTAATTTCAAGCTTAATAGTAAGAACCCATATTTAACACTTGAACAAGATGGTGCCTTAATTCTAAAAGGAAATGAGCTCATTCTTGCAGCACCATCATATATCGGCCCATCTAATACAATTCAATCAAATGCAACTTCAATTGCATCTGGTGCATTTAGTGGTAACAAGAAAGTATTCTATCTCGTATTACCTAATGTTAAAACAATCGGTGATTATGCCTTCGCAAATTGTGTTAATTTAAAAGTTGTCGCAATGCCTATGGTTGAGACAATTGGAAAATATGCTTTCTATGGCACAGACCTATCTAATATTGATAATTTAAATTATCTAAAATCAATTGGAGATTATGCACTTGCTAAAACTGAACTCACATCACTAAACATCAAAGATGATGTTACTATCGGTGATTATGCCTTCGCATATTGTAGTTATCTTGAGAGTGTTACTCTTGGAAACAATGTTAAACTTGGTAACTATGCATTCTTTAATCCAATTACACTCTATACATATGAAGTAACTCAAAACTTCGAACATTATACACCATATAACTATGATGTCCTCGATAAAGATGGAAATGTAGTAAAGACAAATAGTTATTATAGATATAATTTCGTTGATGGTGTTGAATCAAAATTAACATCAGTTACTGCTAAGAATAATCTTGAAATAGGTGAAGCAGCATTCTTTGGAAATGGTAAACTTCATACAGTTAACCTTGGTATTGGCACTAAAGTTGGTGATTATGCATTCTATAGTTGTCATAGCCTCACTAATATTGATCTTTCAAAAGCAAAGACAATTGGAAAATATGCATTCAGTGGTTATACAACATTTGATTATTATCTCGAAAACAATATTTGGAGATATGCATATGAATCAGAATATGATAATGGTGCATTTATCGCAACTGCCTTCAAGTACACAACATTCTCACCATCATTCACAAACGCTAACCTTTCTGAAACAGAAGAAATAGGTGATGGTGCATTCAGTGGTAATGAGAATTTAGTAACTGTCGTTTTAAGTGATCATATGAATATAGTTGGTAAAGAGATGTTTGCGAACTGTAAATCACTTAAAGATATCAACTTAAAAGATAACATTACTGAAATTGGCGAAAATGCCTTTGCATCAAGTGGTCTTGAAACAGTGAATCTCGGTAATGTTGATAAAATTGGTAACAATGCATTCTTTAATACAAATCTCACATCTATCACATTAAAAGATGATGTAGAAATTGGAAATAGTGCATTCTACTATGCAGAAAAACTCACTACAGTTGAAAACGCTAAAGGCATTAAATCACTTGGTGATTATGCATTTGCCTTAACAGGTCTTACTGAAATCTCACTAGACATATGTGAATCAATCGGTGACTATGCATTCGCAAAGAGCGCACTAACTAGTGTAAATCTTTCAGAAAAGCTTTCTAAGCTCGGTGAAAACCCATTCTTTGGTGCTAATATCTCTTCATTTGGAAAAGTCACAGAAATTGAATTCAATGGAAGAGTAGTAGGCACTGAACTTAATGAAAACTACACTCTAAGTGATAGTGTTAAAGTAATTGATGGAGTACTATATGAAGTTGTTCCAAAAGGACTTGAACTCGTAAGCTATCCAAAACTAAAAGATAATAAAGAATACACTATCGATCCAAAGACAGTTAGAATTTCTCAATCAGCATTCTCTGAATCTAATATCGAGAAAGTAACTCTTTCAAATGTATTAATTTCAATTGGTGATAAAGCATTCTATAACTGTCCAAATCTAGTCGCTATCGTATTTAATAGTTATGATGCTCCACTCTTAGAAGAAGAATATTCAGTAAATTACATCAACGAAATCAATCTTCCAATAAGTGAATCTATTGGTGATGCAGAAGGCTTAGGTATTTCTAAATACTATATGTGGAATGTCTTCACTAATTACACTAACGTATACTTTGGTGCAAACTTTAAAGATTATATCGGACATAATACTGGTGATTTAATCATGATTAGACCAAGAAATGGATTAAATTATGATTCATTCATCTTCTCTAATTATTTCTCAACAGTTGTAGATGGTGTATTTGCACCTACTATGAACACTTTAAATATCATCGATTTAATCAGTAAACTTCCAATTAACGTTACATTAAACGATGAAGAACAAATAGTTAATGCTAGAAAAGAATACAACAATCTAACATCTGAAGAACAAAAATCTTTAGTATCTAACTATGAAGATTTAGTAAGAGCTGAATCAACTCTAGAATATCTAAAATCTAGAGATAGTGGATCAGATGAACCAGTTGACCCTGTAAATCCAAATGAACCTAGTCCATTTTTAGTGTTCATGAAAAACAATATGTGGGGATTTATCACATCTGGTGTACTCATTATTATCTTCACAGTAGTATTAATTTTCGTTACTAAAAAACGCAAAATTGCATAATTTATTACTAATTTACGCTCATTTCATACAAATGGGCGTAAACTATTATATTATTTATATCATTTTTAAATGATATATTGTATAATAATAAAATGGAATTATGAAAGGAGGAACTATAGTTTTAAATATGAAAGAACGTTTTAAAATAATTATTGGAATTATAATTTCTTTTTTCACACTATTTATTCTCTCATCTTGTAAGGATAATAACCTTTATGATAAAAGAATTGAAGAAGGTTATAAAATCACAGTTAGATATGAATCAAATGGTGGATCATATTTAGATAGAGAAGGTGTAACCTTAGTAGATATGTTTAATCCAGATGATTATATAAAAGATGAGACTGGAACTATCCATATTAAACTTACTGAACCAACTGATCCAAGAAGACCATCTGGTGGGTCTGAGGGAATCTATATTACTCGTACTAATTATTTCCTAGTTGGCTGGTACAAGAATAAAACAATTAGGACAAATGACCTTGGAAAAGTAGTAGATGAAGATGGAAATCCACTACTCCTTAAAGATAATAAATATTATCTAGAAAGTGATCCAGAAACACAAGGCATCCCAGCATATGATTATTCTGGCTATTGGGATTTTGAAAATGACACAATCGATTATAAGGATAGTAATGGTATAGTTGAACTAACATTATACGCAGTATGGTCAAAATATTTTGAATTCGATTACTACTATAAAGATGGTACAGAATGGAAATATTTATCAAATACTAAGTTCGACTATAAGACTACAAACCAAGAAGGTTCCCTAACATCTGATAAAGATACAATCTTTCTTCCAACTTGGGTAGATGGCGCAATGAATTATACCCATAAATATGAGAATAATTCAACCTATACATTCCCTAAAGTTAATGGTTATACATTTAAGGAAGCATATCTTGATGAAGATCTCACAAATAAAATCACTGGTTCATATGAACACACAGGTTCAATCGACTATGAAACAGGAAAAGCAGTTAACCCGGTTGCTAATATCTATATAACTTTAGATGAGGGTGAATATTATCATATAAATAATGCAACTGAACTTGTGAATAATCCAAATCTAAACGGCATCTATATAATAGAAAATGATTTAGATTTCACTGACCTTGAATGGCCAACAGTATTTAGCCTTGGTACATTTAATGGAAAGATGTATTCAAAAGATGATAATAATTATAAATTATCAAATATAGAAGTATATCATTCAAGCGATAGTGCTAAGGTTGGTGGAATCTTTGGTAAAATCAGTGAAAATGCAGAAATCAAGAATTTAGAATTCGAAAATGCATCTCTTGATATTGCATACGTCGGAAAGAGAAATAGAGATACAAGCTTTGGCTTATTCTCTGGAATCATCGAAAACAAAGATTCTATTACAAATGTAAAATTATCTGGTGAAATTAAGATAGGTCCAATCACACTAGATGGTGAATATGAGATGAACCTCATCGCAACACAAGATAATAACGATAATATTACGACAACTGATACAATTCACTTATCTATTTACGGAATAGACCAAGGAGATCAATTCAGTTATACTATAAACCCAGACACAGTAGAAATTGATGACCTTCTAAATATTTCTGTTGAGTCAGTAATCGGACTCAAAAAACCAAATGAAAAATATGTAATTCAATAATTGGAGGAATTAAAGATGACAAGAAAAGTATTAACTCGCGCTTTAATAACTATAGTATTAATACTCGC
>ONMY01000033.1 GCA_900318975.1 uncultured Bacillota bacterium
GGCGAAAACTATCTGAACTGTAATATCGTATCAAATAGTGGCTTAAGAATTGAAGGCGATTCAAAGATCACTATATCATCAAATAGTACATACACAATAAGCGTAGGTGGGCCTCTTGAAATAACCGCAACCGACATAGTAATTAACAACACAAGCTCTCTTTCATCATCAAGCGCTATTAAACTTAATAGTTTAAGTAGTGAACTTTCAGTAAGCACTGGGCATTTAGTTATAGAATCAACTAATGGTTCTGCAATAGAAGATTATGGGACAGGCCCAAATAATATAACCTTTGGTTATGGTTATGTTGAACTTACTGGTAAAACAAACACAATTAAAAATGTATTCCCAACATCTTCAGTTAATGTTAGTGGTGCAATTGTTGTTTTGAATGGCGAGATACCTCTTTTTAATCCATTAATATCTGTCAATAATGGTATTCTCTATTCAAAGGGTACAATTGCTTTTGCTCAAAATGGTGATACATCTATTTCACCTGGAGATGGCACTATAGGTGACACTCCTGAATATGAATGTTTGATGTCTTTCATCGAAGAATATGGTTTTTACTATAAAACTAATAATGGTTTTACAAAGTATAATACTGATGAAATGACTATCTCATATTCAGATGTAGAGTCACTAAATATCAAAGAAGCAATCATCGCAAAAGGTGTATATCAAGATCCAACTCTTGATACATTATCTTTAACATCATCATATGTATTTGGAGATTTAACACTAACTCCTCAAGAAGAAGAGGATACATATATTGAAACGTGCTTTATTGAAGGAAGTGTTAAGGGAACATACTATCAAGGTGGTAATGTTGTAATAAATGGAAAACTTCTTTTAGAAGATACAATAATTGTTAATCCTCCAACAGATTTAATTACTGAATTTGAATATGATGGTGATATACACTTTATCGATTTTATTGAACATGAATATTATCATGTTTCAAGTGAATCAACAAATTCACTAACTGAACCTGGAGAAGTAGAAGTAAAACTTGTTCTTGAAGCAATGGAAAGTGAAGAAATCACAAGTCATCTTCTTTGGGGTGATACTCTTGATAAGGCTGATAAAGTATATACTTTAAAAGTTACAAAGATAGCTATTGATAAACCTACAGTTGATACTACCCCTATAACATATGATGGTTTTGAACACTCACTAACTATTGAAGAAAATGAGCATTACACCATCGTAAGTAACGCTTATACAGGTGCCGGAAACCACACAGTAACAGTATCACTTTTAGATACGGATCATTACATGTGGGATGATGAGACAACAGATGATTTAGAATTTACATTATCAATTGAAAAATATGTTGTAACTATTCCGACAGTTGATGAAACGCCAAAAGAATATAATGGCATGGAACAATCTTTAGAAATTGCTACTAGCAGTTACTATACTATATCGAATAATGCTCAAACATTTGCTGGTGAGAATACAGTAATAGTTTCATTATCAGATAAAGATAATTACATTTGGTCAAATGACTCAAGTGATGATTTAGAATTTAAATTAATCATTTCAAGCAAGGTTATTACAGTTCCAAGAGTAGATACATCTCCATTTACCTACGATGGATTAGAACATTCTCTATCTATTCCAACAAGCGAATATTATGACACACTTGGAAATAGCGAGACAAATGCAGGATTATACACAGTTACTTTAAGTTTAACTGATAAATTTAACTATGTATGGAGTGAAAGCGGTGACATTGAAGATATCACTTTCACTCTTACAATTAACAAAATTGTAATTGAAATACCATCTGTTGAAACAACGGCCTTTACATATGATTCAACTCCTAAGTCACTAGAAATAGACGAAAGTGAATACTATACTATATTTAATAATAGCGCTACTACACTAGGTCCACACACAGTTACTGTTTCATTAAATGATAGTACAAACTATGAATGGGATAATGGATATTCAGATGATCTTGAATATGAACTTTATATCTATCCTATGAGAGTAGATAAACCAGCCATTTATCAGTATGAATTCATATATGATGGATTTGAACACCATCTAGATATTGACGAAAGTGAATATTATAGAGTATATAATAATTCTCTAACTGAAATTGGAAGCGTAAGTGTCGAAGTAGAACTCATAAGTGAATACTATGAATGGAGTGATGGCACAAGCGAAAATCTAGTATTCACACTTAGAGTAAGAGAAGAATATACAGAAAATAACTACATATACTACGTATATGATGATTCAATTCTACCTGATATAAATAATCCAAATGATGAAACATTTCAAGAAGAAATATATACCTTTAAACCACTCTCACATCCACTAATAGAATTTATTGGATGGTATTTAGATTCAGGATTTAAAACTTTAATCACTGATACTGAAAACTTAAGTGGTTATAACACTCTTTATGGTAAATTCACTTATAAACCTTATGAATTAATACTCGATTATAATGGAATAACCTATAAGAAAAAAACTGAGGTAAATATCGGCTCATTTAGTCCGGATGAAACAATATCTATACCTCTAACTGACTATGTTCCAACAGTTAGTGGATATCAATTCTCTGGGTTTACAGTCGGGAATAAAACATATGTTTTCACATTAAAAACTGATAGTAATATTCTATCTAATGTTAAAGATGGAAAAGTAGTTTTAAAAGCTTTATATTCAATAAGTGATATAAATGAAAATGAATCAATAATTGGATTCTATAACACTGATGATACACCATCAAGTCCTGTATCTCTTGATGGCATTAATTATAAGATCCAAAATAACACCATAGCTAATGAATCAAGTATTAATAGTAGAAGAGAGGAAATATTCAATCTTGCGTTTGGTGATTCAAACTACTTTAGTGAAAATGAACTAGCACTAAAAGAAACATCATCATATACTCTAACTCTTTTAAAGAATGATTCAATAGTCACTTTAAACACTATCTCACCTAAAGCTAAAATAATTATTCCAATAAATGAAACAGAAGGTCTATTCACAAAATATGTAGTAATACATGAATCAACTTCTAAAATGGTAGTTGCCACAAGAAGTGATAAATTTGGAAATGAAGATATCAATGGTAAATATCTATCATTTATGATAGATGAACTTGGAAGTTTTAGCATTGTTGGTGTAAAAGCCTTCATCTATAAAGAATTTATGGAAGAAGGAATGGATTTTGAATATAACGATGGATATATAAATGAATCATTAAAATGGCTCTTTAAAGAATATGAAAGAGATTTTTATAATACAACAATTGATAGAGATTATTCAGTTGGAAAGCACTACCTAATAGTAACACCTAAACCTGGATATTATTATAGGGTTTTAGAAAAAGATTATGATGAACCGCACGAATACACTGATGGCACAAATGAATCATTAAAAATCAATTACTCAATTAAAAAACACTACACTACTATAGAATTCAATAACCTTAAATCCCTTACTCTAGATGATTTTGAAATATCATACAATAGAATATCTTTAAAGAGAGAATATATCGGTAAAATCGAAATAGAAACTGCAGAATTCACTTTTGATACAGCTACAGATACTAGATATATCTATGATACATATATCAGTAATCTTGTAGAAGATGAAACATTCAATATCAAAATTAAATATGTATATCTTTCAACCGATACGTACTTCTCAAGCGAAGAAATAGAACTTATACTTGAATTTAAAACTCCATCATTTAATGAATATATAGCTTCAATTGTAGAAAATGAAAAGTATCCACTCTCATTTAGAAATCTAATTTCAAATCTAAAAGAAGATTTCCCTATTGATGCAATAGATATCATGATTCAAGCATTCGATAAACTAGATTCCTTAAAACTTGAATCAAAAGATTCAAAATACTTTGATAAGATTGATGAATACATAGAAGGAATAAAAGAAAACATTGTTGAATTCTCTAAGGATAAAACTGATGTTACTGAGATTAGTATCTATATCGGAAATATCACATATGATACAGATTCAATAATGAAAAACATCAATGAATCAGTTTCAAATGTAGAAGACCTTGTACAAAATGAAAACATCCATAAAGATTTAGAAGAAAAATATGGAAACTATATCGATTCATTAATGGAAGATGTCTTAAATAATATTGATGGACTATCGGAAGATGAACTTAGAGAAAAGACAGAATTCATAAGCAATACAACAGAAACCCTCTCTAACTTAAATAATCTATATAAAGATGAAGTAGAAAACGCATATAAAGATGAAGAAAAACAATATGGCACACTTCTTGGCGGAATCTATTCAACAAAAGTAAATGAGCTTATGAGCGATGAATATCTATTCAACCTTGATGTTCATGATTTCTCAAGATTCTATGATTATGTAGATACATCAGTTAAAGGTGTAAAATCATTAATAAACACCATTAAAAACTGTGATGGTGCAAACTCTAAATTTGTTTTAAATATTGAGACAAGTATCAAAGTTATTGAAGTTTCAACATTTAGAGACTTCAATAAAGAAGAAATGGATGAATTATTCTACTATCAAGCAGATGAAGCATTATATCTTCACGTTCAAGAACTCATGCTTAAATATTTAGATGCTTGGTTTGATGATATAAAAAGTAGTGGCAAATATTCTAAAACAAAACTAAAAGAGATGGAAAAAGAATATTTAAAACAAAAAGAAATCGTAAGTAGTGATGAAACATTTAAACCAATCTATCTAGAAGCTAAAAAGAATGTAGAAGAAGGAATGGGCGAGAATGCAAACCTCAATACCATTTCAACATCTATTAGATCTATGAATATTCTTGATTTCTTTAAAACAACATCACAAAAAACATTCACAACTATTGATGGAGTTATTACAGCTTTTGCATCAATTCTTGTAATCGGATTTATTGCCCTTTTAATACTTAAGAAGAAAGGAGGAATAATCTAATGATAGAAAAAGAAGAAAATGTAAAAATCCTTGAATCAACATCCGTTAATGAAATAGTAGTTGTAAATGAAGCGACTTTATCAAAAGATAATCCAGAGGTTAAAGAATCAATACCAGTTGATGAGATAAAACAAGAAAAAGAATATAGAAATGATTCAAAGACAATAAGAAATGATGTTAGAAAGAAGTTATTTGGCTTAAATCTCTTATCATCTGCAGGATTATTAACCGCAACTGGCCTTGTGATTGCAACTTCAACTGGACTTATTAACTATTCAATGTCATCATCATTTAAAGAATTCTACTACGAAGATGGAAAGGTTTGCTACCAAGTCGAATTTGATAATCTAGATATCAAAAACAAAAACACCTTATCTTTAAGAATCAACGAAGAAAAGAATGAACTAATTGAATATAAGCTTATATATGACTATGATACTTTTATCATCGATAAAAATATCACTAATATAAGAAAAACAGTTGATTTTAGTGAAATTCCTCTTCTAGTAGATGAACAAAATACAATCTCATCATATCTTAATTCACTTGGAAAGGATGAGGCAATCTCATACACCTATAGTGCAAGTGAAAATGATATTAGTTATTATCAAGATGTTGTCCTAATGGATAAGGGAAAGAAAGGCACAATCACAGGATATTTTACCGTCAATATGGATAGGATTAAAGAAGAATTATCAGTTGATGGTGAATATATGCATTACTATGCAACTCTATTTGGATCAACCGGACTTCTTGATAGGAATTTTGACAGATATGCAATTAAAGTTACATCACTAATATCTAAGTTTAATACGATATCAGGTGAATGTAACTGTGTATCTAGAAAAGCTGATGGAACATACCACGTCTTACTCGATTTTAATGATGATTATGGGTATTTTGATTTCAAAGAAATCTATATGAAAGATATAAATGGTAATGAGAGCGAAAAGATTACTGAAATGTTCTCATGGCATAGTGAAATAAGAATTCCAGTATTAAATCTTTCTGGTTCATCAGAAATTCATCTAACCTATATCGATACATCAACAAATCAAAAAGTAGAACTAATATTTATTGATGGATCAAAGGATATTCTAGTTAGATATGATGATGGAAATGAAGAAATATTTGAAAGTTTTGAAAATGAATTTGATATAAAAGTTTAAGGAGAAAATATGAAAGCAAAGGAAATTATCTTAGTAGTAATCAAATGCATTCTAGGTGCAGTTGGTATTACTCTTGCAGTATTAATTGCTGGAAGAGAAGACTTCTTCACCGATGCATCATTCTTTTACACATTATTTGATGAAGCATCTAAATTAAATGCTTTAGAAGTGATTCTAAGAAGTGCCCTAATAATCCTTATGGTACTTGGGGTATATATCTTCTTAAAATTCATAATTGGCCTACTTACAGCCAAAAATCAAAAGGCAAAGACCTTATGTGATCTAATATTATCACTCGCAAACTACATTGTCGCAATTGCGATAATCTTAATCGTAATTGGTGCATTTGGAGTTGACACATCAACATTAATTGCTAGTGCAGGAATTATGTCACTTATTATTGGTCTTGGTTGCCAAACACTAATTAGTGATATTGTCGCAGGACTCTTTATCGTCTTTGAAGGTGATTTTAAAGTTGGTGATGTAGTAGTTATTAATGGTTGGCGTGGTACAGTTCAAACAATTGGAATTAGAACCACAAAAATAATAGATGCTGCTGGAAATGTCAACATCGTAAACAATAGCTCTATTTCAAATATCATAAATAACACTAAAGAATTATCTGTCGCAATAATCACTTGTGGAATTGATTATCAAGAATCACTTGAAAGAGTAGAAAAAATAATCGAGACAAACCTCGACTACTTTAAACATAGAATTCCATCAATCGTTAATGGACCATTCTATAAGGGTGTTGAAGAACTTGGAGATAACTCAGTTATCATCAAGCTTGTCGCTGAATGTAAAGAAGAAGACAAGTATCAAGTTCAAAGAGATATGAATAGATGTTTAAAACTTATTTTTGACAAAAATAACGTTAATATTCCATTCCCACAAATCGTTATCAATCAGCCTGCTCAACCAGTAAAAACTGCTCCAATTAATATGGATGATTTTGTTGACAAACAAAAAGAAGAATCTAAAGACTTAGATGTCTTTAACCAGTAGGAGGAAATCTTATGTTATATGTATTAACTGCTGTAATTGGACTTGTTCTTTGGGCAGTCTACTATGTTCTCTCATTCCTCACAAATAAATATATCGTTAAAGAAAATAAAACATTAGGTTATTTTGTACCACTAATTGCGGCATTTATTCCAACACTTGTTATTCTAATTATTAAAAATGGCTGGAGTCTCCATTTAGAAAACTTCCTAGATTTTGAATACTGGGGAACAATACTTCTTGCGGTTGTTGTATCATCTGCACTAACTGTTGTATTTTCACCATCACAAAATAAAATTGAACCAATGGAACTTTCAATGAGATGCCTTCATGGTGGCTTTATGGAAGTACCAGAAAGAGTTATGATGCAAAACTTCATCATGATTCTTTTAGTTGCCTTCAATCTTCAAGCTAAAAACTGTGTTGTAATAACCGCAACCATTTTAGGCCTTGGAATCATAATTGAGGCAATCATTAAGAAGGACAAAGATTATAAATCTTTAATTATTAAAGTATTATCATCAGTAATTTTCTCTCTTCTTGTTGGACATGTCTATTTCTTTACAGGATGTATAATCTACTGTATTGTTGGACATATCCTTGAAAGATTCATATCTAATATCTTCTATATCAGAAAGAAGATGACAGAAGAATCATACGATTATAAAGAATAATCATATTTTCCTTAGGCTTTCATAAAAATGGAATATATTTTAAATTGTGGCGATCTTGAAGTTGTATTTTCTACACTTGGTGCAGAAATGATAAGTGTGAAATATAAGAAAGTTGAGCGCCTATGGCAAAACGATAATAATACTTGGACTGGTCATGCACCAATCCTCTTTCCAATTGCCGGAAAGATAAATGTAAAGATAGATGGAATCATCTATCCACTCCTTCAACACGGATTCGCAAGAAGAAGAGAGTTCACTCTCATATCAAAATCCATAAATACAATCTCATTTAAACTTTCATATTCAACTGAAACATTAGAAGTTTACCCATATAAGTTTGAATTATATGTAAACTATGAATTAGTAGATAATACAATAAATATTTCATATATCACAAAAAACATCGATTCTATTCCTATCTATTATTCAATAGGATCTCATACATCATTTAGTTTTCCTAAGACTATAGATAATTATTGTATCGAATTTGAGAAGAAGGAACCACTCGTTAACTATATAAACGATACTTATCCATCACTAACTGGTGGTACAATCACTCTTTCTAATGACGGTATATTAGATTTATCCACAGAATATATAGATAATAAGAAAACTATAATATTCAAAAACCTTAAATCCGAAAGAGCCATCTTAAAAGAAAAGAATGGAAAACCCCTATCAGAAATCATCTATCATGGGTTCCCATATATCCTATTTTGGCATCCACTAGATTCTAAGATGGTTTGTATGGAACCATGGCATAATATCTTAGATTCTAAAGATGATTCTAAGGAATTTAAGGATAAAGATGGCATAATTATGCTCAATCCAGGCGAAGAAAAGGAATTAAATCAAACAATTATTTATTATTAATTATGAAAATTATTAAGCATTTCTTTACAATCACTCACCACAGACACCTAGTCATGAAATATTGTTTTAAAGTCGGTATTGGTTTCCAAGGCCTTTTTCATGATCTTTCAAAATACAGTTTTAAAGAGTTTTTTGTAAGCGCAAAATACTATAAAGGTGATAAATCTCCAACAGAATATGAAAGATTAGAAAAAGGTTATTCAGAAGCTTGGATGCATCATAAAGGAAGAAATAAGCATCACTTTGAATACTGGACTGATCTCGATAAAGAAAAGATGAAATATGTAGCGTATCCAATGCCAATTAGATATGTAAAAGAGATGTTTTGTGATCGAATTGCTGCATCTAAAACATATCTAAAAGATAAATATACTAACGAATCACCATATGATTATTTTATGACACATTGTGGTAGATATAACATGAATGAAAAGACTAGAGAAATACTTGAATCTTGGCTTTTAATGCTTAAAGAAAAAGGGGAAAAAGAGACCTTTAAATATATAAAATCAATCAAAAACAAAGATGATAAATAGAACTTATCTTGAAATTACAAATGTATGTAATATGTCATGTTCATTTTGTCATGGCACAAAAAGGAATCCTGGTTTTTTAGATAAAACCACTTTTTGTTATATACTTGATAAACTAAAAGGGCATACAAAATATCTATATTTTCATCTTATGGGTGAACCACTCCTTCATAAAGATCTTGGATACTTTATAACTTATTCTAAAGATAAAGGATTCGTACCCATTATTACTACTAATGGAGTGCTAATTAAAGAAAAATATGATGAATTATTAAATA
>ONMY01000147.1 GCA_900318975.1 uncultured Bacillota bacterium
ATTTGAAGGATTAACTCCGCTTGAGATTAAATTAGTAGAACTTAGAGTTATAAAAAAAGAACCTCTACCACAAATCCTAAAAGAATACGATTTAAAAAGAAATACGTTCTATAAAATTTTAAATCATTCGATTGATAAAATAAAGAATAATGTTAGTAAATATGCTGTGCTTTTTTTGGATTAAAAGCACATTTTTTTATTGTATAAAACACGCATTTCTTCCATTTTCATAAAAAACTTGATATGTATTTATACATATATTATAATAATAGAGTAGTTGTATTTTAAAGAGGAGCTTATATGAAAAAAGACGAAATCGAAATGAAGGCAGTAGACACATATGAATTAAATAGTACAACAGGTGGCAGGCTCGAACTTCCTAAAAACATTTTGAAAATTAGAATTGAAAATGATAATGATTCAATGTTTTTTAGAGCTTATGGCGACATCGCAAATATGGATGCAAAAATTGTTGTTTCAGAACCTAATGTCGCAATTCTTGTGAAGGATGGTGTTAAATCTCCACTTTTAACAAATGGAGCATTCCCTATTTACGAAAAGAATGAAAAGAAGAAAAAAGGTTGTATTTTCTGTAGAAGAAAAGCCCTTAAAGAACAAAAAGTAATCGATTTAATCGTATATAATCCAACATATGCATATCATGCTTATTGGGGAATTTCAGAGCCAATAAGAACTCGTGATGTTGAAACCCAAATTCCAATTTCTTTTAGATCACTCGGATACTATGATGTAAAGATTTCTAATGTTGAAAAACTCCATAATAGTCTTGTAGGTTCTTCTAGATCTTTTTCTATGGATAATTTATTAGATAGAATCACTCCAATAGTTTCTCAGGTTGTTAAAAATGAAATCGTTAATGTTATTCACAATCTTCATTTAAACTATATCGACGTTACAAATCATATCTTAGAGATTGCAGAACAGATTCAACCAATTGTTTCTGAAACATTAAATGAACAATATGGTCTTTTTGTTCCTATCTTTGTAATCGACAAACTCAATATTTCAGATGAAGATAGAGATGCAATCGAAACAGCTCTTAAAGAAGAACGTGAGAAATTTAATTACAAGAAAGATGCTAAAGAAATTGCTGACGAACTTGAAAGACTTGACGATAAAGAATGGGAAAGAGACAAATACCTTATTGGCCTTAGAAGAGAAGACTATGCTAAATATCTAGAAGTTTTAAAAGTAATTGGCTATCCAAAATCTTTTAAGGAAAGTTCAAGCACAGATAAATCAAAATCAAATTCTTACTGTCCAAAATGTGGCAACCCAGTAGAAAAAGATGCTACATTTTGCCCTAAATGTGGAGAACAATTAAAAACAATTGAAAGAAAGTGCCCTCACTGCGGAAAACAAATAACTTCAAAAGGAAAATATTGTCCACATTGCGGAAAGGAACTTTAAAAAATGTTTCAATGCAAGAATTGTTCATCTGAACTAATTGATACTGGCAGTGGATATAAATGCAAATTTTGTAGGAGTACGTATTCGTATTCCGATTTTGCTGTTGTTAGAAAAACTAGTATAACTTTAAATCAATCTGCAAGTGAAATATATGCAAAAAATGTTGATGGAGTTGTATTGATTCATGATATTGAAAACCAAGCAGCTGGTTCAGGTTTTGTATATGATTGTAAAAAAGGTCTAATAATTACTAATGCTCATGTTATTTATAATGAGACTAAAAAAACAGCAAGTAATGATCTTTATGTTGAAATTTTAAATAAAAAATATACCGCTAAGGTGCTACATAATACTGTTCCAATTGGAGATAATGATGTTGCGCTTTTAAAAGTTGAGACTTCAGATAAATTACACGAATTAAAAATTGGAGATAGTGATAATATCAAAAATGGTGAAGAAGTAATTTCTATTGGAAATGCTCTTGGAAGAGGAATATCTGTTACAAGAGGAATTGTTTCAGATAATAAGAGATTTTTAAATAATTCTACATATATTATGTCTGATGTTGCTATCAACCCAGGTAATAGTGGCGGTCCATTATTCAATGAAAAAGGAGAAGTTATTGCAATTTGTGTTTCATCTCATGTTGATGCTGAATTAATGAATTACTTCATTCCTATTAATCATGTCTTAGAAATACTGAAAAACTGGGGGATTAAATAATGCCGGATATCATTGTTACTTGCCCACACTGCAGTGGTAGTAATACAATTGATTCATCACTAAGGACAGTACATTGTAAATGGTGTCGAGAAGATTTTTTACTCGAAACCGTTGATAGTCATATATTTGATGATGCAATAAGAAAAAGAAATTATTTAGAGTTCGACGAAGCTACATCAGAACTTGAGAATTTACTCTCAAGCGGAAACCATAGTGCTGAACTTTATTTTCAATTGTTATTATCGGATTATGGTGTTTCATATGTAGATGTCAATGATGAAACAAGCATACGTCAAATACCAACACTTAATAGACTTCAAAATAAGTCTATTTTTGAAAAAGAAGAATACAAAAAACTCGAAAAAGAGTTATCAGATGATAAAGAAAAATTAGAAATATATAGGAAAAAACTTGAGGAAATCGATAAACTTCGTGCTGATTCGATTAAACTCATGGAAAAACAAGACCCATTTGATATCTTTATTTGCTACAAGAGAACTAAAAGAATTAATGATGAGAGTTATCGCACAAAAGATAGTGAAACAGCAAGAAGACTTTATGATAAGTTTAGCAAATGGGGACTTAAAGTATTTTTTGCAGAAGAAACACTTCATCATGAATTCGCAGGAAAAGCATTTGAACCTATCATCTATTCTGCACTAATGTCTGCCAAAGTTTTTATTCTCGTATGTGCTTCTCCAAAAGAACCTGAGATGATTCTATCACCATGGGTTAAAAATGAATGGCAAAGATATAAAAAGAGAATTGAAACTGAATCAGATTCTAAGCTTAGATTAATTCCTGTTTTTGATAATGGTTTTGAACCTGAACAACTTCCAAAACAACTATATAGTAAGAAGATGGGAAACTTTGAAGGATTAACATTGAATGATGAATTTGATAAAAACATCTTAAATGTAATCAATCAAGTAATATCCAAAGAAAAAAGGAAAAAATTTCAAGAAATAGTTGTAAAAACTGAAAATGTTAGTATCAATGTCGCAACAACTAATATCACTTTAAGCGAATTCAAAGGATACCAATTACAAAACCTCGACGTTTCTCAAGAAGCGCTATTTAGAATGGCTCTTTCTGATATGAAAGCCAATAATAAGCGTTCTTATGCTAAGGCCTATAAGTCATTAAAAGAGATTTCTGATAAAAATTCACATAACTACAAAGCAAACTTAGCTAAGGTTAAATGTGATTTTGAAATACCTTACGATAATTCTCTTTCTGATCAGAGCTTATTCACTCTTTTCGAAAACAAGAATTATGAAAAATTCATTGGCGATTATATTGATTTAATTTCAATCAATGATGATAATCAAAAAACCATTCAAGATACATTTTTCAATCTTTTGATTAATACAATCAAAGAAACATTTGAAAAATCATGCTTTTCTAATTTTGAAAAGATTTTATCTGAAGATCCTAATAAGAATCTTTTCTTAATTCTTTTCCAAACATATACATATAGTGATAAAGAGAAAAAAGAAAAAATTGATGAGCTTTCTAAAGCGTTTTTAGACTCGCTTAAAGTTTATAAATATCTACCAAATGAGAATATGCCAACATACTCTTTCAAAAAAAGCTATAGAAAGTATATGAAGGATTTGAGTAAATACTTAAAGAAGGAAGCATCTAATTCAAAAGAACTAGCTATCCTTATCGAATCGTTTATAAATAGACTTTTTGTTCCTCTTTATGCATCGCTTGGGGAAAGAGGATCATATGAACTCATAAATGTATATTATACAATTCATCAATATTTAACAGAAAAATATTCTGATAATAAAAATTTAGCTTCTTTAAATGATTCATTAATTGATAAAATACTAGAGATTCACCCATTCTATGAGAAGGCTCTTTTCATTAAATTCTTTAGAACTAATAAGTTAAGTTATTATTTTTCAAAAGATCAGAATGAAAGAATTAGTGGAATCACTGATAATGATAGTGAAAGTGCACCATTTGATGAAGATGACTTTTCAGATCTTTTCAGCTCAAAATTAAGAGCTAAAGAAGGAGATAGCGATTATGTATTTGGATCTTACGAGCCCGCTGAAAACATACTCGAACACTTCAAGAAAATTGATATCGAAGATGAAAATGCAAAGCCAATGTATAATAATTTATATTATGTACTTGCAAAAACAATTAAGGGTGGCTTCGAATGGAAATTGAAAGATGATAGTTCTTTCTCTTTTACCTATAGAAAGATTTTAGAATTGATAGGTGATAAACAGAAGAAGATTAAGAAAGAAAGCGCTAAAAATGTTATCAAGAGGATTGATGAAATCAGTAAAGATTTCTTTGAGATTGTCCCATCAACAAAATTAAGAAAGGATAGCCACAAGAAAATACTTACAGAAACCGGTAATCAATTACTAATAAGTGGACTATTTGATGAAGCACAATTATTCTTTGAAGAAGTATTAACTTTTGATGAACATGATGTAAATATTCTTTGGGAGCTTGTTAAGTGCGAAATCAAGTGCGTTACTAACTATGATGTTATTCTTTCAAAGAAAAATATCCATGATACAAAAGCATTTAGAAATCTAGTTGAAACATATATATCTTATTATCCAGACAAGATTAATATTCATGAGAATTTCTATTCATGTGCAGAAAATGTGAAAAATGGAAAACTAAGAGAAAAGAATAAATATTATAGATTGTTTGCTTTAAAATCAAAAGAGAACATTAAAAATAGGAATATTGATTCAGTTGAATCTATCGTTAATAATTTTAATTTAGGCCAGTACTCAAGTGAATCTACAAATATGAAATATGACTCAAATCAGGACAAATATGGAGTACACGTATTCTTTATTCCTTTAATTTTTGCATCGATATTATCAATTGTTTTCTATCTTGCATATTTCTTACTCCCAGATATTGAAGACTGGATTGTGTTATCTGGTGGCGGACTTTTAGCACTATTAATCGTTTTATTGTTTAATAAAAAATCCCCAGTTGGTAGGCATCAAGTTCTCTTCTATGGTGAATATAAATCAAGATATAAAAAGAGTGAGATTGCACTTCTCATCTATCAAGTAATAATGTGGATATTCACATTAACTACAATAGTTGCTATATGGGGCCTTATTCCAAAGCTTTCTGCAAGATTTGATTACATCGACATAATATATACATATGTTGATGGCCTTGCTGATTCATCTGATAGTGTTGCATATATAATCACTGCAAAAGTTTTTAGGATGATTTTAACAGCATTCATATTATTTGGATTAATGGCATCTCAAGCATTTACAAAAAAGAAAAATAAGGACATTATGTCGCTAACAAGTGCATCACTATCATTCAATATTCTCTTATATTTCACTGCCACAACAGGATTCTTATTTGTTGTAAAGACAATATTAAGGGAATGCTCTATTGATTTTTTAACTAGTTTTGTTGGCGGATCGGCAATTGGAATATTCTTATCTCTATTATTAGCATATTTGGTTGCTATTCACCTAATAGACAGTATGGTGCAAAAGAAAATCCTTTAAAAATTTAAATTCGAAAAGTTTAATACTTGACTTTTCATTTTTATATCTATAAAATATATAAAATGGGACGACCGATAATGCAGGAAAAAGTTATTTTAATTTGTGCAGAGTGCTCATCTCGCAAC
>ONMY01000211.1 GCA_900318975.1 uncultured Bacillota bacterium
TCAGCAAGAACGAATAATTTATGATATTTAATAATTGGAATTGCATTATTATAATTTACTAGATAATTATCTACAGTTGTTGAGTTATATGAGTAGAACTCAAATCCACTATATGATAATAATTCAAGATAAATGCTAGACATTTCAGGATTGATTACTGTTTGAGCAATTATCTGACCAATCTTTTTATTAAATGATACAGGAATAACTGACTTATTCTTTAATGTTTCAATTGTTCTTGAGATATCTTCGATTTGATCTTTAGTTTCTTCTGAATCTGTTTCACATACGATATTACAAGTCTTTGGAATATTGAAATCACCAAGTGCAAGTGTAATTTTTAAAACATCTAAATCTGAATTAGTTATTTTAATATTTTCACCAGCCTCTAAGTCTTCTCTTGCCATAACCGCAATAGCACAAGCTTTTTCAATAGATATATCTTCTAAGTTACCACGAAGAAGAGGATTACCATCTTTAATGATTAGATTAATTTTTTTCTTCTTTCTAGTTTTACCGATATTACCTAAAACTGATTCAACTTCACTCTTAATGAAATCACGTTTTTCTTCTGATAGTATTATGATATTTTCTTCAAACTCTTTTTCAAAGAGATTTAAAATCATATCAGGAACTTTACTATTCCAGTTTAGAATAACGAAATGTCCTTCAAGATCAAGCGCACCTTTAGCTTGTGATTTAGTATCAATAAATGATTTAATTGCGGCGGTAAGAGTCGCAATTATAGCACCAGAGAAGAGTACCATCTCTATTGCAATAACGACAGCTGCTAAAACTAATACCTTGATATCAGCACCAGTTAGGTTATTTATTGAGTTTGGTGTAAGCATCCATTTGAAGCTTTCACCAAGAGCTCTTAAATAATTGCCACCAAACTGTGATCCACCAGTATCAACGCTTACCGCAATCCCAGCTGCAATAAATAATACCGCAAAATTTATTAATAATAGAGTAACTATTGTAGTTAACAATGGCTTTTGATATGTTCTTATCGTAGCCCTTGTTCTCATTTTAGTAATTATGGATTTAATCTTTTTCATTTTCCCACCAAATTAATTATTATGTCTTTATTTTAAAGTATATTCATAAATTATACAAGACTTAAGATAAATTCATTTATCTTTTTAATCCCTAGTAGTAGAATAAAATAGGGAAAATAATATGTTTAATTCTACAGATGAATGTTTTATAGCCTTATCTAAATCAAAATTTCGCTCGTCCTTTCATTTAAAGACGAGAGATATTTTGCATGCAAAAAACCTAGGAATTGATAAAATTTCTTCGCACATCGATCATTTTATAGATACAAGATTAAACAATAATAAAGGTATTATTGATGGTAAACAAACCCCTTATAAAGGCCATCCTGTATTTATTGCCCAGCACGCAACCGCAACCTGTTGTAGAGGATGTATTAAAAAATGGCATGGGATAGATGAAAATAGAGAATTAACTTTAAAAGAAAAAGAATATATAAAAACGATAATATTATCCTGGATTAAAAGAGAACTCTATTCATAATTTTTCTAAAACGCATTGAATTATCTTTTAATAATGATATAATCAAAATGGTATAAGTCAATACTTATACCAATATTGAGGTCTTATATGATTCAAAAAGTATCAAATTATAATGAATATAAGAATATGTTAAACGGAAGAGGAGATACTTTCGTTTTTCGTGGTCAAGCATATAGTGATTATGTCTTAATCCCATCAGGACTCCGAGAAAACCATATTTTAAAAGCTGATGGTCAGATGTTCAGATTTGTTGATGAAATGAAACAAATCTTTGGCTTTGATGAACTGACATGTATTGAACTTGCACAGCACTTCGCCCTTCCAACAAGAATGCTTGATTTTTCATATTCATTCGATGTTGCTCTCTTTTTTGCCTGTTATGACAAAAAAGAAAGACACAAAGAACATGACGGAAAAGTTTTTATCTTCAATAAAACAAGATATGAAGAAATATTAAAAGAGAAGAATAAACTATCAAGCCAAGTCGTAAGAAATAATAAACTTCTTTATGAATGGCTACAAAAATATATCGATAAAGAAAAGACAATGATTGGTAATGAAGGTATTGATATGCCAATCTTTGTAGATGCAACTCAACAGTTTGATAGACTATATATGCAAAAAGGTCTATTCCTTCTTTGGGGACAAGATGAAATGTGTCTTGAAGAAATACTAAAGAAAGAAGGAATAGAAATGTCTGAAATTATTGATACGATAGTAATTAGTAAAGAGGCAAAACCAAAAATACTAGAAGAATTAAGTAGGAAAAACATCAACGAAGATACACTTTATATGAATGTATCTAAAATAAAAGACTTAGTAAACGAAATAAAATACGGTAGTTAAAGGAAATTATTATGGCGACTAAACACAAATGGAAAGCATGGTTATACCTCCTTCCAGCGCTAGCATTCTTAGCGTTCTTTTTAGTCTATCCTCTATTCGATGTCGTAATCTATTCTTTTGAAGAAGGATATAATTTCGTAACACAAACAAGATATGGAATTGGCCTATATAATTATTCCTATGTCCTTCATGATCCATACTTCTTAAATGCCATTAAGAACACATTCATAATGGTTATAATAACTGTACCTATATCAACAGGTCTATCGCTCTTAATTTCACTTGGTTTAAGCCATATAAAAACTTTAAGAAATATGTATCAGACAATATATTTCTTACCATATGTTACAAACACTCTGGCAGTAGGACTTGTATTTATGATCCTCTTTAAGCCAACAGAATATTCTGATGGCTTAATGAATATGTTAATTCATATGTTTGGTGGTGAAACCATCGATTTTATTAATGGCCCATATGCCGCTAAAATGTTTGTAATGTGTACATATATCATTTGGATAGTAATGCCATTTAAAATCTTGATTTTAACATCAGCTCTTGCAAGTGTTCCTGAACAGTTCTATGATGCTGCAAGAATTGATGGTGCATCAAGTTTTATGATGTTTAGAAAAATAACTCTTCCGGTTATTTCACCAAGTCTTTTCTATCTAATAATCACCGGTTTTATCGGTGCATTTAAAGAATATTCTGATGCCGTTGCACTATTTGGTGTCAACCTAAATAGTGCTGGAATGAATACGATTGTAGGTTATGTATATGATATGCTTTATGGGGATAGTGGAGGATATCCATCATACGCAAGTGCTGCCGCAATCATACTCTTCTTTATCATATTAGTAATAACACTAATAAACCTTGGAATAAGTAGGAAAAAGGTTCACTATTAGAGGTTTCTTATGAATGAAAATATCGATTTAAGAAAGATTAAAAAGGATTCCGTAAAACGCGAATTAATAAAGAAGATCTTGATATACACATTCCTCTCTATCTGGTGTATCATCATTCTTTTCCCATTCTATTGGATGATTCTAACATCCCTTAAAGGATATGCGGAATATAATAGTGAATATATTCCAAAATTCATATCCCTTGAGCCTACACTTGATAACTACGTTACTGCCTTTACATTAGTATCTCTTGGAAGATATTTCCTAAATACTTTAATCTTTACAGTAGTAACAACATCTCTTATGATGGTTGTCACAACTCTTGCAGCATTTGCCTTCTCAAGACTTGACTTCAAAGGCAAAAACCTAGTGTTTACACTAGTTCTTGCCCTTATGATGATTCCAAATGAACTAGTAGTAATCACAAATTATACAACGATGGTTAATCTCCATCTTAGAAATACATTCACGGGGTTAATTCTCCCATCAGTAACATCAGTATTCTATATTTATCTATTAAAAGAAAACTTTGAACAGATCCCAGAATCACTCTACCTCGCTGCAAAAGTAGATGGTAAATCAGATTTTGAATATCTAGTAAGAGTAATGATTCCAATCGCAAAACCAACAATGGTTTCAATATTAATTCTTAAAGTTATTGAATGTTGGAATGCTTATGTTTGGCCAAGACTTGTAACCGATAATCCAAATTATTATCTAGTATCAAATGGAATTCAAGAGATAAGAGAAAATGGATTTGGAAGAGAAAATATCCCAGCGATGATGGCTGCGGTAGTTTCTATATCAATTCCACTAATCATACTCTTCTTAATCTTTAGGAAACAAATCATGACCGGTGTTTCAAGAAGTGGAACGAAAGGATGATAATTATGAGAAAGAATATTATAAAATCTTTAATTTTCATTTTCATAATTTTTATAAGCATCTCTTTAACGTCTTGCCACAAGGTAAGACGTGTTGATGCGTTTATAATGCCAAGTGTATTTGATGAATCAAGAGAATATAATATTTCTTTTTGGGCAAAGAACGATTCAAACATCACCCAAAAAGAAATATATGAAAAAGCTATTGAAGATTTTGAAAAAATCTATCCAAATATCAAAGTAACTCTAAAATCATATACAGACTATAAAGCAATCTATAATGATGTAATCACTAATATTGCGACAAACACAACCCCAAACATTTGTATATCATATCCAGACCATGTTGCAACCTATAAAACAGGAAATAACGTAATAGTATCACTAGATAATCTAATGGTTAATCCAAAATATGGTCTTGGTGGAAGCGAAATCAAATTCGATGTGCCAAAAAGAAGTGAAATGGTAGAAAAGTTCTTAGATGAATGTATGATAGATGGTGAACACTATCTAATTCCATTTATGAGATCAACAGAGGCTTGTTATGTAAACAAGACCTATGTTGAAAGCTTAGGTTTTGAAGTACCAGATATTCTAACTTGGGATTTCGTTTTCAAGGTATCAGAAAAAGCAATCAAGCAAAAAGAAGAAAACCAAGTATTAATACCTTGTATCTATAAATCTACAGATAATATGATGATTCAAATGCTAGCTCAAAAGGATGCAGGATATTCAGATGATGATGGAAATATTCTAATATTTAATGACACCACAAAAGAACTATTAAAAGAAATTTCAAAACATGGTAAGAGTAGAGCCTTTTCAACATTTGGAATATCAAGTTATCCTGGAAACTACTTTAATGCTAATCAATGTATCTTCGCAATCGATTCAACTGCTGGTGCAACCTGGATTGGTGGTGCTGCACCTCACCAAGATATACCAGAAGAATCAAGAACTGAATTTGAAATCGTAGTTAAGCCAATTCCACAATTTGATACCGATAATCCTAAGATGATATCACAGGGTCCATCAATATGCCTATTTAATAAAGATGATCCACAAGAAGTTTTAGCATCTTGGATATTCCTAGAATATCTACTCACAAACGATGTACAAATGGCATATAGTGAGACTGAAGGATATTTACCAGTAACACTTAAAGCTCAAAATTCGGCTGAATATCAAGATTATCTATCTAAAGCTGGTTTAGTAGTTGATGGTGATAATCGAAAATATTATAAAGTTAAAATAGATGCAACTAAACTACTTATGGAAAATACAAACAATACCTTTATTACTCCTGTATTTTCAGGCTCAGCATCCCTAAGAAATGCTGCAGGTGAACTGATTGAAAGAACTGTTAAATCTGCAAGAAGAGGCGAGACAATTGATGATGAATATTTCGAGAGAATGTTTAGAGAAGTTAACTCGCTTTATAGGCTTGATGAAATTAA
>ONMY01000183.1 GCA_900318975.1 uncultured Bacillota bacterium
ATCCCATTATTGGGCTAACATAACCTTTAGTCTTAAATGCTGAACAAACATTAAGTAATTCTTGGAGTGTAGTTGGAACAGTTAGTCCTTCTCTTTCAAATAAATCATAGTTAACCATCATTCCATATGTTTGTGAAAAGATTGGAACTGTTAATACTTTTCCGTCTGAACTACGGTTAATTAGACCAGTTCTAATACAGTCGAGATTTATTCCAAGCGCTGGATCAGCAAGGTTTTCCATTTGTGCAAATACTTCATCGTATGTAGAGTTTCCTGTCCATGAACTATATGAAAAGAAAATATTAGGTGCATCTTTTCCTTTTAAAACAGTCCCAATTGTTTTATGATAGCTATCAATTTTTGTATAACTTAGTTCAACATTAGGATAATATGTATTGAAGCGTTTGAATTCATCTACAAGGGCTTCAAAATTGCTGTACTCGCCTCCTACCTTGATTTTACATTCTGTTGTAGTATCTAGTTTTGGAGTAAATACTTCTTGTTCTTTTGTTGTAGTTTCATTCTTGCAAGCTGCAAGCAAAAGAACTAAAACTGCTAGTAGAATTGTTCTAAAGATTTTTTTCATGATTTTTGGTTCCTTTCTATTATTTTTCTTATCTCTTTAACAACTAATTTTATATCTACAGGTTTAGCGATGTGTCCATCCATACCTGCGTTTAAGCACTCAGTAACATTTTCTGAAAACGCATCGGCAGTCATCGCAATGATTGGAATTGACTTAGCCCATTTATTATCAAGTTTACGAATAGTTCTAGTAGCATCAAGTCCATTCATTTCTGGCATCTGAATATCCATAAATACTAAAGTGTATTCATTTTCTTTTGCGTTCTTTATCTTATCAACGCAAACGCGACCATTCTCAGCGCGTTCTGCGGTTATACCAAACATAGAAAGCATTGCGGAAATGATTTCCCAGTTGATTTCATTATCTTCAGCAATTAAGATATTTAATCCAACGAGATCTGAATAATCATCTTGTGGTTCAGCGACTTTATTTTCATGTCCAAGTGCTTGATTGATCTTATCATATAAGGATGAACGGAAGAGTGGTTTACTTATGAAACCATTTGCACCGAGGTTCTTTGCTTCTTGTTCGATATCTGACCAGTCATAGGCAGATATTATTAAAACTGGTATTGAATCATCTATTTCAGACTTGATGCGCTTTAAGGTTTCAACACCATCCATTTCTTTCATCTTCCAGTCAAGAATAATGACATCATAATTCTTGATACCTTCTTCTTTTCTCTTGTCTATCATTTCAAGAGCTTTACGGCCACTTTCACATGTCTCTGTGTTGACACCGATTGATGTTAGAGTATCTTTTCCGGTTTCAAGTAATACTGGATCATCATCCACCAAAAGAACATCTATATTTTCAAGTATAGTATCATTAGTGATTTGTCTATCAGCGATAGCTATATCAAGTACGATTTTAAATTTAGTGCCTTTACCTTCTTCGCTTTCGCATTCAATTGTACCACCCATTAAATCTACCATCTTCTTAGTAATTGTAAGACCTAGGCCTGTACCTTGAATGGTGTTTACACGGCTATCAGTTTCACGAGTGAATGGTTCATACATCTTTGCCATATATTCTTTAGACATACCGATACCGGTATCTTCTACGATATATGTTAGTCTTACGTATCCTTCTTTGTCACTTGGCTCTTCAAATAGATCGACGGTGACTCTTCCTTGAGGTCCTGTGTATTTAACAGCGTTAGAGAGGATATTTATATATATTTGATTGATACGGAGTTGATCAGCATAGAGATATTCTTTTTCAAATCTATTGATATGGAATCTAAAATCAATATTTTTTTCTTTAATCATTGGATGAGATACATTAATTAGATTCTCTACTGTATCTACAATCGAGAAAGTAAGAGGGTTAAGTGATAACTTACCACTTTCAACTTTTGATATATCTAGGATATCATTGATTAAAGTTAAGAGGTGATTAGATGCTAAATGAATCTTTCTTATGTTTTCTACTACTGTATGTTTATCTTCAATATTCTTTTCTATTAGGGTTGTAAGACCGATGATGGCATTCATTGGAGTTCTAATATCGTGTGACATAGTAGAGAGGAAATCAGTTTTAGCTTTACTTGCTGATTCAGCTTCCTTAGCAGTTATTCTTAATTTCTTATTTAGACTTTGAGTAAATAATAAGTCTATAACAAATAATACTAAGAGTGCCGCAGATATTACACCAATTAAAAGCCAATTCTCATTAGTTGTGATTAAGTCTTCTGATGGAATAAGACTTAAGAATGTCCAACCAACAGTTTCTGAAATCTGAGTATATGCAAGAAGCATTTTCTCTTTATCAGAATTAAGAATAGTTCTTGATCCGGTTGTTTTAGTTACTTCAGATTTTAATTGTTCAATAATTTGAGGGTCTGATTTATTATATGATTTATAAAACTCAAAGAAATTAGAATTCTGAAGGGTTTTACTTTTTATAATATAATCACCATCTTCATCAATTAAAGTGATTTCAGCATTTTTGAATTCCTCTTGAGGAAATATCCATTTTTCCTCAAGTTCAGTTATTGGTAGTATACGAAGTAAAATTGCATCTCTTAGAGTATCGGTTTCTGGATCATGGAGCTTAATTTTATTACAGAAAGCAATTGATTGTTCACCATTCATTGTGTTTGTGTATTCTCTTGAGATATTAATTGAATCTCCAATATCCGATATCCAAGATGTATCGTTTAAGAAATCCATATCTGTATAAGAAACATCATATTTATCTTCATCACCTAAATGAGGCCTTGTGGAGATACCTTTTTTAGTATCAAGATAGATTAGGTGTGCTGATGCATTAGGGAGAACGTGAGAAATGCGAATAAAAGAGACTGCTTCTTCCATAGTCATATCTTTACTATTTATATATCTTGCCCAAACATCGCAAATACGCTGTTCACCTTCTAGATAGTTTTCGGTGACATGTTCCATTGCGATAGTAGTATTTTCAAAATGCTCTGTTTGTCTTTTTAATGAATTTTCATTTTCAAGTATAGTATAAAAACCAACAAAGACTAGAATTGCAGTCATGATAATGACGTTTATTATGATTATTCCAGCTCTTTTCATATATATAAACCGCCTTTTATTTTAAGTGGATAATAATAACGTTTTTTTCAAGTGTATTATGATTCTTTATAAAAAGTATAACTTATTATTTCAAGTTATGTCAATAAATGATTGACATATTATTAAAGAATATATTGATATTTGTTAATGAAAAGAAAAAAGATCCAAACATTGTCTCTTAAATAGGCAATTGGTTGGACCAATAGTTCTTGTGAATAGAAATGTTTTATAAAAGAGCTTCTACTGCTTCTTTTACAATATTCATATCGATAGTTGGTTCAAAACGTGCAACAACTTCGCCATCACGATTGATGAGGAACTTTGTGAAATTCCATCCAATGTAGGTTTTATCGCCAAATTTCTTGTTGTTCATTTTGGCGAATTTGTTTAGCATTGCGTTTTTTAGACCTTTTCCGAAGCCTTCAAATGGTTTTTGTGATAGTATACTTAATTTGAAAATCCATCTTTAAAATGGTTTAAATCTTGATAGATTGCAACACTTGCGAATAATTTTCCTAACAGTATTTCGCTTTCACTATCATAATGAGCCATATCTGGACCCTCTACTGGTTCTTGATTATAATGCAAGCCTGCATCAATAGTATCAAAATAGTAATTATGTTCATCTTCATTACTAAATTTAAGCTTTGCGTTGTTTACTCTTTCATGTTGTGTCCAATAAGGAGAATCACTAATACCAGCATCAATAAAATCTATTGTTTTTTGATAAGATGATAAATCTCTTCTTAAGAATTTTACAAAATTCTTGGTGTTAGTGTAATACCTTTTACTTAATGTTGGATTAGCATCGCTTTCGCCTTGCATCCAACAAATACCATCAATTTCATAATCATAGCCTTTAGAAATCAAATAATTTAGGGATGCTTTGGTAAAATTAATAGCTGCTTCATACATTTCACCACGACCATATTTGCCATTCATCCACTGATTATCGAGAATAGAACCTCCCCAAGAGTACTTTATGATAAAGCAATTTAAACCTGCTTCTTGATATGAAAGAGCGATTCCTATCTCTGGTCCAAAATGGTTTTTGGTAGCACCCTCACCCAAAGAACAGATGACAAATTCGCTGTTTGAAGAATTACCACCGTTTTCACAAAAATGATTAATATAGATACCATCTATCCCATTGCTCGCTTTTTCATATACGTCGGGAGCTTTTTCTTGCAAATAAATATTATTTGTGCAACCAGTAGCATTGGATTGTCCATAAAGTATTATTACTCTGATTTTTTCATTGTTTCCTTCACTTAAAGTGTCTTTAACAGAAAAATCAGTAATTGCACCTAGTTGATAATCTTTACTACAAGATGAAGCAAAAAACAAAAGTGATAATAAAACCATTATTATTGCTATCTTTTTCATGGCTGCCTCCTATCTAACATTATTGTACTATAATTACATTTGTCTAAATATATAAATGTGGGTTGGGACTAGCTAATTGTTTGAAAATAATTCTTATCTCTTTTTAAATAATAACAAATTAGGATTTTTACCTTCTTCTTCGTATGTACATACTAG
>ONMY01000045.1 GCA_900318975.1 uncultured Bacillota bacterium
CCAGTTAGTGAAGTGCTAACCGATGCAAATAGTGAACTTTCTAAAAACAATGAAGCCGGTATGTTTGTTACATGTTGGATGGGCATCCTAAATTATAAGACTGGTCATGTAACATTCGCAAACGCCGGTCATAACCCTCCTCTAATTTATAGAAAAGATAAAGGATTTGAATATATAAAAGAAAAGTCTGGACTTGTTCTTGGTGGAATGGATGGTGTTATTTATAGAACCCAAGAATTAGACCTTAATCCAGGGGATAAAATATATCTTTATACAGATGGTGTAACAGAAGCCAACAACATCGAAAAGAAGTTGTATGGAGAAGAAAGACTCCTTGATTATTTGAATAATCACAGCGAAGAGGCGATGTCTAATATCCTAAAAGGAATAAAGAGTGACATTGATGAATTTAAAGGCGATGCCGAACAGTTTGATGATATTACGATGCTTATGATTACTTATTTTGGAAATAAAAATGCAATGATTGAAAAAACATTTAAAGCAAGCGACGCTGAACTTGAAAAAGTAAATGAATTCATAGAAGGCGAACTTGAAAAAGCCGATGCATCTATGAAAGTGATTACTCAAGTAATGGTTGCGCTTGAAGAAATCTTTGTAAATATCGCTCACTATGCGTATGCAGGAAAAGATGGTGATGCAACAGTCGGTATTTCTATTAAAGATGATATCGCAACAATTAGATTTATTGATTCAGGTATGCCGTTTAACCCACTTTCTAATGCAAATCCAGATATAACACTATCCGCCGAAGAAAGATCTATTGGTGGACTTGGTATATTTATGGTTAGAAAGACAATGGACGATGTCCACTACGAATACAAAGATGGAAAGAATGTTTTCACAATTAAGAAGAAAATAAAATAGGAGAAAAAACATGGACTATATATCATATGAATTTAAAAACGACACTCTATTTATCAAACTTGGAGAAAGACTAGAAACTACAAACGCAGAAGCAACAGAAAATGAAATTAATGAGGCAAGAACTCAAAATTCAGCTGGAAGTGTGGTACTTGATGCGGAAAACTTAAAATACATATCAAGTGCTGGACTACGTGTTATTTTAAGGCTCAAAAAGAAAGAACAGGATTTAAAGATCATAAACGTATCTGTAGAAGTATATGAAATCTTTGATATGACTGGTTTTTCTGAAATGATCACAATAGAAAAAGCATTTAGAAAAATGTCAGTTGATGGTTGTAAGGTTCTTGGAAAAGGCGCAAAAGGAATAGTCTATAAATATAATGACGATACAATTGTTAAAGTATATAAAAGCAATGACTGTCTTCCAGAAATAAATAGAGAAAGGGAACTCGCAAGAAAAGCATTCATCCTAGGCGTTCCAACATCAATTTCATTTGATGTTGTGCTTGTTGGAGATAAATATGGTTCTGTTTTTGAACTATTAGATGCTGCATCATTATCTGAAGCTATTGTTGATAATCCAAATGATATGGATAAATACGTTAAACAAATGGTTGATTTAATGCACATCATCCACGGAACAACAGTTAAACCAACTGATATGCCAAATGCCAACCTTGAAATTGGTGGTAAATGGATTGAATCTGCAAAAGCATTGCTACCTAAAGAAGATAGTGATAAAGCAGAAGCATTAATAAAAGCGCTTCCAGCACCTTACACAATGTTACATTGTGATTTCCACACAAACAACATTATGCTTCAAAACGGAGAAGCATTAATGATCGATATGGATACTCTTTCTTATGGCCATCCTATTTTTGACCTTGCGGATACATATTTTGCATACGTTGGTCTTGGAGAAGTATCAGATCAACTCGTTGAAAACTTCCTTGGTATGAAAAAGGAAGTATATTCAAAGATTTGGCCTAAATTCCTTAAATTATATCTAAACACAGACGACGAAAAGAGAATTGAAGATGTAAACAATAAAATCAAATGCATTAATTCACTTCATATGATTAGATATATAAACAAACATAGAAAGAATGAACCAACATTTGATAAAGAATTAAATAGCGCAAAAGAAGAAGCCCACAATCTCTTATCAAAAATAGATACTCTAGATTTTTAATAAAACATTGGAGGTATAAAATGGAATATAATGACCTCGGAAAAATCGCTCAAACCCATGGTGTAAAAGGAGAAGTCAAGATTAAGACTGACTCTTCTTTTATTAACGAAAGATTTAAAGAAGGTGGAACCCTTTATATTAAAAGTGGAAACTCCTATAAACCACTAATAATTAAATCTCACAGAAGTATGCTTGGCTATGAGCTTGTAAAATTTGATGGAATTGAGTCTATTGACGATGCTATGCCATATTTAGGTAAAACTCTCTACGCAGAAAAGAATAGAGATCTCCTTGAAGAAGGACAACATTTCTATTCAGATTTAATCGGACTTACTGTATATCAATTCAAAAAGGAAGTGGGAAAAATAATAAGAATAGATGCACTTCCTCAGTGCGACTATTTAATAGTGAAATTAAATAACGAAGAAAAAGAAAAAATGGTACCACTTTTAGATGAATTTATAGATGAAATAGATGATGATAATAAAATTATCTATATTACGGATATGGAAGGCTTATTATGATAAAGTTTGATTGCCTAACACTCTTTCCTGAAATGTTTGATGGAATACTAGAGGATTCGATTCTTAAAAGAGCCATTGAAAATAAACTTATTGAAGTAGAACTTCATAATTTTAGAGACTTCTCAAATCTAAAACACAAAAACGTTGATGATAGTCCATATGGCGGTGGTGCAGGAATGGTTCTTATGTGCCCACCAATCTATGATTGTCTACATTC
>ONMY01000018.1 GCA_900318975.1 uncultured Bacillota bacterium
AAAGATATTTATGAATATCATTTTAAAGAATTAACTGATTATTCTTTATCACTTGATGAAGAAGAAAAAATTATTAATAAAATTGAGCTGCTAAAGAACTACGATAAAGTATATAATCTCTTAGAAGAAACAAATGCTCTTATTAGAGAAGATTTCTTAGATAAACTCTATGATGTTAAGGATCATACAGAAAGACTATCTGAATATCAAAAAGAATATACTACAACTTCTGAAAAATTAAATGACTACTATTATGAAATTGAAAGTATATTTGATGATTTAAAGAAAGATTTTGAAAGACTAGATTATGATCCTATAGAGTTAAATAATTTAGAGACAAGACTAAATGATTTAGATAATCTAAAGAAAAAATACAAGATGAGTATTGAAGAACTAATTAAATATAGAGATTCATTAAGTGAACTTTTAAAACTAGATGAAAACTATGATGAGGTTTTAAATGAAACTAAAAATGAATTAATAGTTCTTTATAACGATACTTATAGTGCTGGAGTTGAATTATCAAAATTAAGAGAGGATATTGCATCTTCTATTGAAAGAGAACTAGAGAAGAATATGCTAGACCTATCTTTAAAGGCAAGATTTAAAGTAGAGCTTAAAAGATGTGAAAAGGAAGATGATTTATCAGGATCAATATTTAAGGATGAAGGAATAGATAATATCGACTTTTTAATTGAAACAAATGTAGGTGAAGGACTAAAACCTTTATCAAAAACTATTTCTGGTGGTGAAGCATCAAGAATAATGCTTGCGCTTAAAGCATTATTCATAAAATCACAGAAGATATCTACTGTGATATTTGATGAAATTGATACAGGTATATCTGGTGAGATTGCGTATAAGGTTGCGAATAAGATATATGAAATATCTTTATCAACACAGGTTATTTCAATAACACATCTACCTCAAGTTGCATCACTATCTAAAAATCATCTTAAGATTAGTAAATCTATTAAAGATAATAGGACATATACAAGTGTTAAAGAATTAAATCTTGATGAAAAGATATATGAAATCGCAAAGATGATTAGTGGTGATAAGGTTACAGAAAGCCAACTAAAATATGCAAAAGAAATGGTAATAAGAAATTAAAGAGATGCCGGCTGGCATCTCTTTTACTTATCTAGTGCTTCTTTTATTTTTTCTAAATCTGGGTTTTTATAGAAGTCTTTTCTAGAGCATCCCGCTCTTCCACCGCCAGCACATGCGCATGCACAGGCACAGGCACAAGAACTTCCTCCTGTTGAATGACCACCCATAGATTTTGCCTCTATTACTGATGGTCTTGATGGAGCAATCGATTGACCATGTTTATTGTAACCCATTCTTCTATGCATTGGCATATAGTATTGGTAGTACCAATAATAACTACCACTGAATCCTGAATTACAATCATAACCATCATTTGATTCGTTTTCAGCAATTTTTACAATAACGATTATTGCGATAACTATTACAACGATAACGATAACGACCATTAATCCTACAATAAATGATTCATCTTCGTAGCTGATGTAGTCTTTTTTAGGATTTAAATCTGGGAAAACACTTCTATCATAGGCAAATTCAACAGCCACTCTTCCATCAAAATCTAGAGAGTCTTCAGTGTGGTAATAACCATCTATTACCTCACCAGTTACAAATTTTAGATTGGCATTATCTTTCCAATCGATAGTAATTTTTGTAACTTTAGAATCAGGGAACCACCCTGGGATGAATTTATACTCAACTATTGTTTTATCGTCGTTGAGTGTAAAGATACGGCTTTGATTTATTGAGAATGAAAAATCAACAGTTTGATTTTTATAATATGTTTCTTTGAAATCAATTCTAATATACGAACCATCATCGTCATAATATCTAATTGAATCTATTACATCATCTGATAAACTTTTGATGTTTTTTACGTGCTTATTCGCAACACCAATCTTTACCCAAGTTAGTGGCCCTTCAAGTTCATCATCTAATACAGTCCAGTTTATATGGTATCTAATATCTAGTGATCCATCAGATTTAGGATCAACTTTTATATTATATTCATTGATAATATCTAGTGCAACAAAATCATATGCTTTAGTAGATACTGGAAGAACAAAAATAGATAATATTAGAAGAGTTATAATAATGAATAATTTTTTCATTGTAACACCTCCTTTTTTAGAGGACATACCCTTTCATTCTTCATCGCATACTTTCTTTGAGATTTACATCTTTTTGAATTCCAAATCTTATTCCATGGTGTTTCAAGAAGATTACCTAAAGAATCTTCAAAGAGCCATGATTGGCATGGAATTACATCACCATTTGGTGCAATAGCCATATTTGAAAGACAGGCACCACAAGATGGCACAACCATCTTCATTGATTCAAGAATATTATCATCAATCCAACCAGGTGATGTAAATGATATTTCAAGGCCATTCTTGCTTGTATAATTATATGCATCTTTTAAGATATTTGTGATTTCTTCTTTAGATAGTTTTGTAGAAGTTGAATCTTCTAGTTTTGCGTTTCCAGATGGAATTAGACCTGAACATGAGAAATATTTAACACCTAGGCTAGATAAGAATTCTATTGTTTCTTTGTAATCTTTATTAAGTGTACAAAGAGGTGTGTTTACGCTTACATCGAGTCCACTTGAAATTGCATTCTTAATTCCTTCTATTGTTTCATCAAAATGGTCCCCACCAACTAGAAGGTTATGTATTTCTTTTTTACTTGAATAGAATGTGATTTGAACACTATCTAAGCTTGCATCATAGAGCTTAGTACATAATTCTTTTGTGAGTAGGATGCCATTAGTATTTAATCTTGTCACAAACCATTCAGCATGATTTATTAATTCAACTAAATCTTTTCTAATTGTTGGCTCACCACCAGTAAATGTAACAGATGGAACTCTAGCTTCTTTTAATGCATCAATGATTTTAAACCAATCTTCTTTAGATAGTTCCTTCGTGTTTGCCATTTTTTCATCACCAGCATAGCAGTGTAGGCATTTTTGGTTACAATTCCATCTTTCATCTTTAGACATTGATGAAACCATGAGATCCATTCTATGTGGTGCATTCATAAATCTACCATATTTGGAAAGAGTCATAAACCCGATTTCGGTTGTGGGGTTTTTGCCTTTTGCAATATCTGAAAATACAGAAAGCATTTCTTTTAGATCTTTTTTCATTAAGGATTCTTTTGTGTTAAAGAATATTTGTCTTGCTTTTTCTGTAGTATCCTTAATTATGCCATCCATTGATTCAAAAGGAACACCTTTAGTTTCGTTTAAGGTTTCAATAAATATTGACAAAAGAACCGCCCAAGATGTTTGAATAGGAAGAGCATAATAACCATTAACTATGGC
>ONMY01000208.1 GCA_900318975.1 uncultured Bacillota bacterium
ACGATATCCAAATCCAAGAGCTTGTGATGTTTCTTTTTCATATACGAGTGATGCATCATTTAATTTTAATTTATCAAGCGCTTCACCGAGAAATGAATAATCAGCATTATCAACTGGGTATAGTCCACAGAATACCATTGGATTTAACTGTTTATATCCTGGAAGTGGATTATTTGATGGATTATCTACTAGGGTAATAGTATCACCAACATGAACTGTCTTAATATCTTTAATAGATGCAGTTAAATAACCTACATCACCAACAGTTAAAAATTCTCTTTCTTCTTCAAGAGGATTTTTAACAAATAGTGTATCAACTGAATAGACTGCTTTAGAGCCAAGAAGGGTGAATGTATCTCCTTTTCTTATTGTTCCATCAACAACTCTAAATGCTGGAATAACACCACGATATGGATCAAAGACAGAATCAAAGATTAAACATCTAAGTTTGGCATTTGGATCTCCGGTTGGCGGAAGGACATCTTTTATTATCTTTTCTAAGATATCGTGTACACCTTCACCAGTTTTTGCACTACATGGTACTGCATCTTTAGTATCAAGACCAATAAAATCTTCGATTTCATGTTTAACCATATCGATATCAGCACTTGGAAGATCGATTTTATTGATTACTGGGATAATTGATAAATCATTATCAAGCGCTAGATAACAGTTTGCGAGTGTTTGTGCTTCTACTCCTTGTGTTGCATCAACTACAAGGAGCGCTCCTTCACAGGCAGCAAGCGATCTTGAAACTTCATAACTAAAATCGACGTGACCTGGAGTATCGATAACGTTAAAATAATACTCAAGACCATCATCGGCTAAGTATTTTAGATGTACTGTATTAAGTTTGATTGTAATACCTCTTTCTCTTTCAAGGTCCATTGAATCAAGAAATTGGTCTCGCATCTTTCTTTCTGGAAGAGCTTTGCATTCTTCCATTATTCTATCTGCAAGAGTTGATTTTCCATGATCGATATGGGCGATTATTGAGAAATTTCTGGTTCTTAGAATCTTATCTTTATCCATTAATCATCTAATAAAACCTTTCTTAGTTTTTGAAGTAGTATCACTGATTTTGCATCAACGATTTCATTATTATCAAGCATTTCATATGCTTTTTTTATTGGAAGATGAATGATATCAAGGAATTCATCAGGATCAAAGTCAGTATCAGTAATATCATTATCGAGTGATGAAAAGAGATGAATTACTTCATCTGTATAACCAGGAGATGGATACATATAGCCTATGTATTTTAAATCTTTTGAAATAAAACCAATCTCTTCTCTTAATTCTCTTCTAATTGATTCTTCTTTGGTTTCATTTTCTTCCATCTTTCCGGCAGGAAGTTCTAATAATTCCATCTTATAGGCATAACGGTATTGTTTAACGAAATATATTTCATTATTATGAACCGCGAGTGCACAAACGCCACCATTATGTCTTACGATTTCACGGTACGAAATATTTCCTGATGGAACTTTTACTTCATCACGAAATAGTGATAGAATCTTTCCCTTATATATTAAGTTTTCCTTGATACATTTTTCAGTCTTATCCATATATTATCTTATAGATAACGCTTAAGAAAATCTTAAGCGTTATTTTATGAAATAGAATCTATAAGCCATGTTCTGTAGTAGACAGTCATCTATCTTCAGCTAACTGACCATATTTTAGTTCTTATTCCCAAAATATGACTCCCCTACCAAAATTTGGGTTTCTGACTTAAGGGGTTTACCAACGTTTCATATCTTAAGTATTTCTTAAGACTCGTCTCTGTGGCACTTTATGGATACTCTTGCCTTTTACATCAATTTCTCCGCCGTTACCATTAAGGTACCTAGGGTTATTTATTCCCCTAGCATAAACACTTACAATCATCACAGATTGTGTCAGCATGGACTTTCCTAACGTAATAATTACGCTCGACTGTCCGATTCTATTTTTAATTATTAACTTCAGTAGATACGACTACTACTTCTTCATCGTCATCTACATTTTTTTCGTGTTTTTTAAAGTTTTTATCACTCTTTTTTGATTTAGGTTTATCAGTAAATCCTTCCATAGTTGCAGCATGGCTTAGATCAACTCTACCTTTTTCATCAATCTTAATGATCTTAACTTTTAAAGTGTCACCAACTTTAACGAAATCTTCTGTCTTTTCAACTCTCTTTGTTGATAGGCGAGAGATGTGGCAAAGACCTTCTTGGCCTTTCCAAAGTTCAACAAATGCACCATAAGCTTCTATTCTTGTGACTATACCATCATAGATATCACCAAC
>ONMY01000093.1 GCA_900318975.1 uncultured Bacillota bacterium
AAGAATTGTATAATTCTTTTCATCTGAGATTAGTCCCATCGCAATACCAGCAACTTGTTTTTTGATTGGTACACCAGCAGCCATTAGTGACATACTTGATGCACAGATAGTTGCTTGTGATGATGAACCATTAGATTCTAAGATTTCTGATACAGTACGGATACAGTATGGGAATTCATCTTCTGTAGGCATTACCTGTGCTAGTGCTCTTTCAGCAAGGGCACCATGACCGATTTCTCTTCTTCCAGGGCTGCCATATTTACCAATTTCACCAACTGAGAATGCTGGGAAATTATAATGTAACATCCATCTCTTATTATCTTCTATTTGAGCACCTTCTAAGATTTGTGCTTCATCGAGTGAACCTAGTGTTGTAATTGCGAGAGCTTGAGTTTGTCCACGTGTAAACATTGCGCTTCCATGAGGACGTTCTAAGAGGTCAATTGCACATGATAGAGGTCTAATTTCATCAACCTTTCTTCCATCAGGTCTGATCTTATCTTCTAAGATTAATCTTCTAACTTCATTAACCATGAAGCCTTCCATAACGCTTATTGCATCAGCTTCAACTTGTTTGAGTTCATCCTTATCATAACCTAGTGCTTTATATTTTTCAACGCATAAAGCAGCTACTTCTTTTTCGATTTCTTCTATTGCATTTGCACGTGCTTGTTTTTCTACGATTGAAACACTTTTTTCAATTCTTTCTTTAGAAAGAGGTGTAACGAATTCAACGATTTCCTCTGGAACTGTCTTGTATTCGATTTCAAGCATTGGTTTTTTGTTTTCTTCAATGATTGTGTTTTCGAATGCAATTAATTCTTTGATTGCATCGTGTGCAAAAAGAAGTGCATCACACATATCTGATTCACTAACCTCTTTAGCACCAGCTTCAACCATGTTTATAGCATCCATAGTTGCAGAAACTGTAAGATCGATATCAGATAATTCTTTTTCGGCTTGAGTTGGGTTAATGATAAATTCACCATTTACTCTTCCAACGATTACACCAGCAATTGGTGCTTCAATTGGTACACCACCAAGTGAAAGCGCTAGTGATGATCCAAAAAGAGCTGCCATTTGTGGAGGATTATCAGGATTACATGAAAGTACCATATTGATAACTTGTACTTCGTTTCTAAATCCATCTTTAAATAGTGGTCTAATTGGTCTATCGATAACACGGCTCATTAGAGTTTCGTGTTCAGTTGGACGACCTTCTCTTCTAAGCCATCCACCAGGAATCATACCATTTGAATACATCTTTTCCTGGTAAAGTACTGTGAGTGGGAAAAAATCTTGAGTTATTGGTTCTTTACCAACACAGCAAACAGATAATACTTCGGTGTCTTCATATTTTACAATACATGCACCTTGTGCTTGCTTAGCGACTTCGCCAAGCTCTACGCTTAACTTCCTTCCCCTGAAATTAAGCTCATAAACTTTCTTTTCCATTTAGTTTATCTCCTTTTTCATTCCTAAGCATTATAACATAGATTATTAATAATTGAAATTATTAATTTTTCAAAAAAGAAAAAAGATAAGCTTTTTTTCTTAAAATATATAAATTTTAAGATTCGCTTATCTTAGATCTTTAATAGAGACTTTAAATTGACATCTGATGATCCATCATAAAGTTTAGTATCTATTAAGATAGTCTTTTTAGTTGTTTCAAAGTATTTGATGTCATAAATAATAGTATAAGCCGCTATTTCACCAATTTTTATTATCGATGGTTTTATTGTGATGATGGATTCATTTCTATTTTCAATAGTATCAAGTCCATCAATTGCGACTATTGACACTTTTTTATCTTTATATTGGTTGTATTCTTTTAGCTTTGATATAGCGAGTTTTGCGGCTTCTCTACTTGAGCATATTAAAGCTGTAGGTATAATAGGTAGAGCCTGAATCTTTTTTATATCTTCTTCAAGTGAAACACCATTTAAATCATAATATAGAGTTGCAGGATCAATTGGGTGTTTTCTATTTATTACTTCAAGGACATCCTTTACACCATAGAATCTTTCAGCAAAGAAGTTTTTCCAAACTCTTTCTGAGATATAGGCAATATTTCTATGACCTTTTTCATATAAATATGAAATAGCGAGGCCTCCAGCTTGATAATTGTTCATTTTAATTTTGGTGAACTCAGAGCCTACGTATTCATCTGGATCGACAAATTCTACTGGTTTATTGATGACTCTTAAGGCATCAAGTATTTCTTTTTTAAGTGTTTTAAGAATGATATAACCTTGTACTTCTTTTAAGTGAATATCTTCAAATACATCTTTTATAGTGGATGATTCATCCCAAAAAATGAGTTGGTATTTATAACCTTCACGGACGAATATTTTTTCTGCACCTTCTAGGAATTTGCCAAAATATTTTGACATTATGGCAAATTTTTTGTTTATAAAAATACAGATTCTTCTACTGTGATCTGTATCTTTATTACTATAGTTGTAGTTAAAGTCGTATCCTAGTTCTAAAGCTTTTTTGAATATTTGATAACGCATATCGGTAGATACGCCATATTTATCGTTTAAAGTTAAAGATACTAGTGATTTAGAAATGCCGAGGCTATCGGCAATTGTTTGCATAGTTACTTTTTTCATAAGTTTTAAATCTTTGTAAGAGCGGCTGCACCATAAGCTCCTGCCTCGTTTCCAAGAGTTGCTTGAACGAGTCTTACCTTTGGTGCATCATATCCACTATATTTATAGGCATTCATCTTTCTTTCAAGGAGTGGAATATATTTTGATATAACATAAGATACACCACCACCAAGAACGATTATTTCTGGTTGGAAGAGATTGCATACATTTACAAGACCTAAGAGGAGATTGTTTTGGTATTTCTTAGCATATTCTGCGGCAGCTTTATTTTCTTCATCATATTGGAAGATCTTTAGTGGTTTATCATCATCACTAATGAGTTCTCCTAGGCCTGTATTAGGGTCATTTCTTAATTCATCAACATCCATTTTAAGTCTCTTTAGTGAGAGTAATCCTTCAAAACAGCCGTATTGACCGCATGTGCATTTATATTTATCAGATTTAACTTTCATATGTCCAACTTCAGAAATTGAACCTTGGCCACCTTTAAATAGTTTTCCACCGATGATTGCACCACCACCAACACCTGTTCCAAGTGTGATTAGATACATATCATGGTATTTTCTCTTATCTGTATAATAATATTCACCAAGTGCTGCACAATTTGCATCATTATCGATTATTACTTCTATTCCAAGTTGCTTTCCAAGGAGATCTGCGATTGGAGAATTTGTAAGACCTAGGTTATTTGAGAATTTTACAATTCCATTTATTGTATCGATGTTTCCTGGGAATCCTACACCAACTTTAGTGAAGTAGTTTCTTGGGAATCCTGATTCATCAAGAAGTCCTAAATAGCATTCTCTCATATGGTCAACGATGATTGCCTCACCCTTTTCAGATTCAGTTGGAGTTTTAAATTCTGCGATTTTGTTTGCTTGATCATCGATTATTGCACCTTTAATAGATGTTCCACCAACATCAAGACCAATGCCATAATCGGCAACTCTTGCGATTAAGAGTTCGCCTTTTCCTTCAAAATGGATTAATTCATTTGGTTCAACTAGAATTGATTCACCTCTTTTAATATCTAATTCTTCTGCCTTAAGTGAACCTCTTGAAACTGTCACAACTGAGAAGGAATTCTCATTGAATTTTAGATTATATTTATCAAAGATATTGAATTTTGTGACTTCATAGTATCTACCTGCATGAAGTACTTTAGCTTTTCTATCTATTTGTGTATTAACTACATATTGATTATATTTTAAAACTTTAGTTGCTTCATCTATATTTATAGATGGATCAAGTCTATCATAATCATAGATTCTAATAGAGAGGTCTGCACCTTGTGATGCTTCATAAAGTGTAACACCTTTTCCAATCGCATAGATAATTCCAGCAGGAACACGGTAAAAATCACCGCTTCTAACTGGTACTTTGTTCATCATAGTTAGGATTCTTCCATCAGCGACTGATGATAAGACTTGTTCTTCAGTGTAATCGTTATTAAAACCAAGGTAGATATAGGCATCATCTTCAACATCTAAAATATACCAAAGCTTACTACCACCAAGTTTATTGTAGCGGATGATTGCATAATCATCTGTTGGTGATACTTCAACTGGCATGTTTTCAGTTGCTTCTATGAGTCTTACGAAGAGATTTGGTTCTTTTCCTTCTAAGTTTTTACCAAGATTGTTATTCTTAATATAATCTTTAACTGAAACTAGTCTATCTCCAATTTCTACTGATGGCATATAGCCTTCATCTAGTGAAAATTCGTAAGAATCAGAAATAGATTCAAGGTCGCTATTTTTATGGTAGCGATATTTGAGCTTTTCTCCTGCCCATAATGTTTGATTGAAAGTAGGTTTGATTTTATAAAACATATGCTTGTACCTCACTATTTATATTTTATGATAAATATAAAGAAAAAACAAGGAATTAAATCTTTCCTTGTTTTTTGATTAGTTTTACTAGTGTCTTAATCCTAGCTTATCGCAACATGCTCTGTATCTTTGAATATCTTTCTTTTCGAGGTATTTTAAAAGGTTACGTCTGTGACCAATCTTCTTCATTAGACCTCTTTGAGAATGATAATCATGCTTGTTTTGCTTTAAGTGTTCATTTAAGAGATTGATTTCTCTTGTGAGTAAAGCAATTTGAACTTCAGGTGAACCTGTGTCATTAGCATTGATACGGAATTGCTCAACGATTCTTTGGTTTTCTTCTTTAGAAAGTGCCATTTTTTTAATTATCTCCTTTACTTATACTTGCCTAAATCAATGGCTAGGGTTGGAGAATCCCAGGTCTTTGGTTTAGGTGCCTTATGTATTATAACATAAAATTATAGAGTTGTATCAATTTTTTTAAGAGTTCTATCCATGATTGAGTATAGATATGTTTCAATCTTTTTATTTACTCTTGTTTGCAGGTATTCTTTATAAGCTTTTAACTGACTAACATAGAGAATATCATCGATATTTTTAAGTTTAAAATCGATGATCATATACTTATTATCGGTTTCTACTATGTAGTCGATTATTCCTTTAGTATTATTTTTATAATATGGGAGTTCATGGTATTCTCTTATAATGTTTTCTTTAAAGATATCTTGTTCTTTGAAGGCACGAAGGAGTGGTTTATCAGAAATTGGGATTTCATATTTTTCCATCTGTGCTTCGATATTATCTTTAAAACTTATGAGTTCAAAATATGAGTGGACTTCCATTCCTCGCTCTAACGCTTTAAATACTTCTTCATTCTCATCATATAGATCATGAGATGCTTTAGTTTTAATTATTTTTTCTTTTGGTTTAACTTCAAAGAAATGATAATTAACTGTGTTATCGTAAGTTTCTACTACTTCATCTTTTAGTTTTGGAATCTTTGAATAATCTACTGATTTATAGTATTTACTATAATCATTATTCATAAGCAGTAACATCTGATGAGATTTTGCTTGATTTAATTCTCTATTAAATGATTTTATATTTGTATTAAAGATTAGAGTTAATGATTCTTTTGCACGTGTTAGGGCAACGTATAAAAGTCTTATTCTTTCACGCCTTTGTTCTAAAGATTCAAAGATTTCAAATAATTGATCATTAATTGATTCCCTTTTATAGATTATTCCATAATCTTTACTAAATGCTGGGATAGTGATTCTCATTGGAGAATATAGTCTAATCATATATATGAATGGCTTTTCAAGACCTTTAGATTTATGGATGGTCATAAGAGATACATAATTTAGAGAATCTAAATCATTTTGTTTAATCTCAATATCTTTATCTTCCATCTTTAAGTAATCGAAATACTCTATGGCATCTTTTAAGCTCATCTTTGAATTTGCGAGAGTTTTTATTGTATCAAGAATTTGAGTAACACGGATTTCCATCTCTTCATAGTCCTTTAATGTCATAAGTTTTTGATAGACATCAAAGATTTTGATTGCTTCTTTTAAAGCATAATACATATTGTATTTATGAAGTACCTCTACAAGATAAATCATCTTATCATAAAGTGGCTTATAAAGAGCGATTAAGGCATCTTTATTAGATTCATATTTAGTTCTATCTAGATAGTCTACTATCATATCGCAACTTGACCCTACTACAAAACTTCTTAAGACTGAAAGAAGTGTTAGGTTGAATTCACTATTCTCAAATAGATTGTTTTCAAATAGATATATTAGTTTTAAGATGTTTTTTAAGAATACCACTTCTTTTGTCTTAATAAATTCTTTTGCACCATAGACTTTAGATTCGATATTATAATCTTTTAGTTTATAAGCCATATCAAGTAAGTGCCTATTATCAAAGGAAAGAATCATGAAATCTCTTGGTTCTGCCTTTCTCTTTTCATGAGTTAGTGGATCATATACCATTTGGCCATTATTAAGTCTTTCGTATATATCTCTTGCGATTACTTCGTATTCGTTTTCTTCTTTTGGATCGATTTCAAAGATTTTGAATTTGTTTGATTCTGGTTCAAATTCACTATATTCAATTCTTCCATATCCCATTTTTTGATCTAGATAATCCATATTTACTGATGGATAATTTTTGATGTTTAAGAAAGCATCATTTACGATATCTAAGACTTCAGATTTTCTACTTCTAAAATTATCATAGAGTTCTACAACTTCACCTTTTAGAGGATTCATTTTATAGTCATCATAAATAGATTTAAAGATATTTGGATTAGCGTTTCTAAATCTATAAATAGATTGTTTAATATCACCTACTACAATCACATTATTATTAGATATTAAAGATACAATCTTATTTTGAATATCATTAGTATCTTGATATTCATCGATTAAGATTTCTTTGATTGTCTCTTTATAATATGTAGAGATTTCAGGATGTTCTTCTAAGATTCTAATAGTCTCTTTTTCTATATCTATAAATGAATAGATTGAATGTTCTGCCTTGTAGGCTTTAGTTTTAATATCAAGTTCTTCAAGAACACTCATAATAAACTGAGCAATTGGTTTTTTATTAATATAGTTTTCAAGTAGTTCTTCTTTAGAATTAAAGGTTAAAAGATTTTTTAAATCTTTGAATGTGTCTTTGAAAGACTCAAATGCGGTTTTGAGTTCTTCTTTTTTAGATTCATCTGTGAGTCTTATTACTGGAGTACTTAAATCTTTTACTGTATTAAATTTATTTATGATGTAGTCGAAATCACTTGAATTTAGGATATCATTTAATGTGTCTTTTACAGTCTTTACAAAATCATTTACCTTTTCTAAGTATGGTGGAACATCGATTGATAAGATGAAATTTATTTTTTCATCTATTATTGAGATTAATCTATTAGTTATTGTTTCATAGTAACTATTTGAAAAATAATTATTTACATAGGTTTTGATGTAGTCTTCATGGTTGATGATATTTTGTATGCTTGAATATAAATCATAAAAATAATCATATATTTTTGATTCTGTAGTGATATCAAAAATATCAATGAATTCATCAAAAGCAGGGAGTGCTTGGATGAAATAAGGTGATAGAATATCTTTTAATATTCCACATTCTATCATCTTAAACATTGAACTATCGCCGATTTCAAATACTTTAGGAAATTTTGAAAAACATGAATATTTAGTTACAAAATCATGACAGAAAGAATCAAATGTTTGAATGCTTGCTTCATCGATATGTTTAAGTTCATCATCGAGGTCTTGTTTATTTTCTTTTTTGAGTTCTTTGATTATTCTTGATTTCATCTCACCTGCCGCAAGATCTGTGAATGTTAGAATAATCATATCTTTTAATCTATAATTTTTATCTCTTAAAAGATGAATAACTCTTTGAGTTAAGATGAAGGTTTTGCCTGATCCAGCACCGGCAGATATCAGCATATTTTTGGTTTCGGAATCGTAGATTTTTTGTTGGTCTTTAGTTAGAGTGTATTCTTTCATATCTATTCTTCCTCCTCTTCTACTATAAAGTTCTCTCTATAACAGATATCTTGATAGTCACAATAGTCACAAGAACTTGCATTCTTTGGCTTTACAGAAAATTCGTTATTTAAAATATTTGTGATTTCTTCTTCTATTATTTCATTTGTTTTAGTGATCATTAAGTTCATATCATCTAAAGATACACGGTTTCTCTTATTATCTGTGTATTTTCTTAATGGATCAAATGAATCAATGATATCATCATAATCTAAGAATCTTGATTTAATAGATACAAGTGGGTCTTTCTTCTTTAGTCTTTTATTTATTAGAATATAGAAAACACCGAATAATGTCTTATTATTCTTGTTTAATTCGTTGTATAAATTAAAATAGATGAAAAGTTGTAAGCCTTCAGAGGCTTCAACATTGAACTTTGGTGCTGTTCCTGTCTTGTAATCAAAGACCATGATGTGGTTTTTATCATCTTCTATTAAAAGGTCTGGATATCCTTTTTTAATGACTGTGATATCACCACGTTTTTCTTTAGTTATTAGTTTTTCTTCTTTTAGTACTTTTTTATGATTTAAAGATTTATAGTTATCTTTGATAATTGTGACGATTTCTTTTAGCTTATTATAGAATTTATTAAAAAAGTAAGTTTCAACATCTGAAAGATTAAATCCTTTTTCTATGTATTCATCTCTTAACTCTTCATACATAAGCTTAACATCGCTATCATCATAATCTTTATCAATATATTTTTCGATTACACGGTGGAAGAATTCTCCAAGGTAGGTATCATAAGTTACTTCAAATGGAGAAAGATTTAAGATATTTGATGCAAAATATTTAAATGGACATGAGATGTAATTTGAAAGAGATGAACTAGATATCTTAAGTTCATTATTTAA
>ONMY01000081.1 GCA_900318975.1 uncultured Bacillota bacterium
TGTTTAAGAACTGTTTAATCTTTGTTTTAGCACTAGATGTTTTGGCAACTTTTAACCAGTTCTCATTTGGTCCATATGCTGATGGAGATGTTCTTATTTCACAAACATCACCAGTCTTAAACTGATAATCGATTGTTACAATCTTTCCATTTACGATTGCGCCAGTAAATGTATCACCGATTCTCGTGTGAATACGATAGGCGAAATCGAGTGGAGTTGAGCCTTCAGGAAGTGATATAACTTGGTTTTTTGGTGTGAAAACGTAAACATTTGCCTTTAATACATCTTCATCAAATAGAGTTGTCATCTCTTTCTTTTCATCAGTTGAAGTATTATTTCCTGTGATTTTTACAAGATCATTATACCAATGTAGTTTAGAGGCAGTTGATTCATAGAAGTTCTTCTTAAGTTTAACTCCTTCTTTATAAGCCCAGTGAGCTGCGATACCTTTTTCTGCAATCTCATCCATCTCTTTAGTTCTTATTTGGATTTCATAGATTTTACCATCATTTACAACAGTTGTATGAAGAGATTGATACATATTAGGTTTTGGTACTGCGATATAATCCTTAAATCTTGAAGGTACTGGATTATATTTTGAGTGGACAATTCCAACAGCTTTATAACAATCCATAATAGAATCAACTATTATTCTTAATGCTTGAAGATCATAAATATTATCAAATGGGATACCTTTATTCTTCATTTTATTGTAGATTGAATAGATATTCTTAGCTCTTCCTGAGATTTCACATTTTATATTTTCGCTTTTTAAAAGTTCTTTTAAATCTTCAATCATCTTTTCGATATCTTTTTCACGATACTTTTTTGTATATTTTATCTTCTTAGATATTTCAAAATAATCTTCTGGATAAAGATATTTAAAAGACAAATCTTCTAGTTCTGCCTTGATATGATACATACCAAGCTTATGAGCGATTGGAGTATAGATATCAAGAGTTTCTTTAGAAATTCTTATTTGTTTTTCCAGTGGAAGATACTTTAAAGTTTTCATATTATTAAGTCTATCTGATAATTTTATCCAAATAACACGAATATCTTTAGACATACTTATAAGCATCTTTTGGAAATTAGATGCATATTCATTGTCTTCATTATTTGTTTGGACTTCACTATATGAAATCTTTTGAATCTTGGTTAGACCTTCAACAAGATTTGCGACTTGTTCACCAAAACTCTCTTTGATATCTTCGTAACTATATTTAGTATCTTCTATGACATCGTGGAGGAGAGCTGCGATAATAGTTGTTGGGTCTGCATTATATGAACAGAGCGTTTCAGCAACTGCGACAGGGTGAATGATATAAGGTTCACCAGATGCACGCTTTTGTCCTTCATGAGCTTTCGATGCAAAAAGAAACGCACTGTGAATTGCGTTTTCTGTCTTAGGATCTTTTATATATGAACTAAAAGCTTCCTTTAAGGAATTATAGTATTCCTCCATTTTGCATCTCCTTTACTTATAATATAAGTATATTGTTAAATATTATACTTTACTAATGAATAAAATGGTATATTATTTAGTTTTTTTGCACCTTCAAGTTCTGTAAGTTCTATTACAGTTGCAACTCCAACTACTTCTGCACCTAATTTTTCTGCAAGTTGAATAGATGCAACGACAGTACCACCAGTTGCCATTAAATCATCAACGATTAATACTTTATCGCCTTTTTTAAAGGCATCTTTATTGATTTCTAGTTCATTTTTTCCATATTCTAAACTATAAGATTCTTTTATAGTTTCTCTTGGAAGTTTTCCAGGTTTTCTTACTGGTACAAAACCAACTCCCATAGCGTATGCAACCGGACATCCAAAGATAAATCCTCTAGCATCTGGACCCATTACGACATTTGCACCGAGTTTTTTACCGAATGCTGCAAGTTCATCGATTGCTGCTTTGAATGCATCCTTATCGATGATTAGGGTTGTGATATCCTTAAATTGGATACCTTCAATTGGAAAATTTGGAACATTTGCAATATAATCTTCAAAATTCATATATACCTCTATTCTAGTGCTTCAAGCACATATTTTTTAATTGTATTTATATCCGATCTCATAAGAGATAAGACTTCGTTTTGTGATTTGAATTCTTGATATGTTTTACTATTTTCTAGGTTAACTTTAGTGCCTCTTTCTCTTGGGAGGTTTTGGACACGTCCATTATTTCTTGTGATTAGATTAAGTTCTTCAAAGATGGTTAGGATGTTATTTAATAGATATTTTGAGATTTTAAGTTCTTTTTGAAGAACTATTTCATTTGTTTCATATTTTAAACTCACAAGATAAATTGCTTCTCTTAAAAGTTTTGAATCTGTGACTTTAATCGCATCGAGTTTATTATTATCGATTGGGGCAAGATAGACGATACTTGGATCTTGTTCTTGGATTAAGAGATTTAAATCTGAAATGTTATCAAAATCATCTTTTAAGATTAATCCATTTTCTTTATCGAAATATTCTATTGCTTGCTTGAAATCATATCTATTTCTATAATCAATTACTTGAATTCCAGAAACTTTATAATCTTTTGCGATTATTTGAAGGGAATCATAGCCATTAAAACTATTAATGTTTAATTCACCAACTACATCTAGTAAATCACCATTTGAAAGATTAAATGAAAGTCTTGCATCATTAAATACCATTATAGATACAAAGGCACCTGTTGAAAGTTTTGCCTTAACTTTTGTGTGTTTTTCTGCAAGTAGTGTTGTTGAAACAACACTTAAATCTTTAAAGAGGAATGTTGTATCTTGCATATCAAATTTAGTGAGTTCTGCCATAAAGCTTGTAGTGATTAAAGAATGATTTAATGATAGAGATACATCAAGAGTACTTTCAACTCCCATGATTGAGCTTGCTTCTTTAGAAAGTCTTTCTTTTAATTCTTTGATATTAGATGCTTTCATTGAAACGCCACAAGCTTTTTCATGACCGCCGAATTTATCTAAAAGATCGCTATTCTTTTCAAGCATTTCAAGAATATTATAGTCACCTATTGTTCTAAATGAACCTCTTGCATAGTTGTCTTGGTTAACATTGAAAACACCAGTAATTTTACCAGTTTTCTTCATGACTTTTTGAGCAATTATACCAAGCACACCTTCATAGAATGATGGTGAATATATTAGAATTACATTATCATTTGGATTTATAAGCTTATATGCTAAATCTGTGTTTTGAATCGTTAATTCTTTTCTTAGTGTATCGGCATCTAATAATGCTTTTATGTCGCTTTTTATCTTATCTACATCATCTTGGATTAATAGATCAATCGCAACTGATGCATCACCAATTCGACCTAATGAATTGATTTTTGGTGCGATATTAAAAGATATATCTTTTATACCCTTTATTGTTAATCCAAGTTCATCAAGAAGCATTCTAAGACCTAGAACATTAGAATTATTGATTCTTTTTATTCCTTCATTAACCATTGCCTTATTTTCATCAATTAAAGGCATCATATCAGCGATTGTACCAAGCATTACAAGATCAACGTATTTTCTTATGAAGTCTTCATCTAGTGCTTCTGCAATCTTAAATGATACACCAGCACCACAGAGTGAATCAAAAGGATAACCACTATTAATATATGAGTGGATGATATAGTCTGTATGTGGAAGTTCTTCTTTTTGTTCATGGTGATCAGTTACTATTACACCGATACCATTTCTTAGAAGAACATCTATTTCTTCGACGCTTGTAATACCATTATCAACTGTGATTACAAGATTATATTTATCTTCGATAATTTCTTCTACCGCTTCAAGCGATAAACCATATCCTTCAGAAAATCTATTTGGTACTTTAAAATGAACATCGGCACCTTTATCTTTAAGTGCTCTATAGAGTATTGCGGTTGCGGTTATACCGTCAACGTCATAGTCACCCTAGATTAGAATCTTTTCATCATTTCTAATTGAGAGTTTAATTTTCTTTATGACTTTATCCATATCCTTGAATAAATAAGGATCATAAAAATCCTTGAATCCAAGGTTTTGATATTTTATGTAGTCATCGATTCCTTTAATTCTATGAAGGATTTCGATTATTTCATTGTCAGTGTAATTATTCTCATAGTTAATAATCCACTTATTTTTTGGAAGAATCATACCTCTCCTCCTTTAGTGACTTATTTATTATAAAATAATAAAATTAATTGTAAATAGAATTATTCAAAATTCCTTGAAAAATCAGTTTTTTCATCGTGGGAATGATCGATTCTAACCCACTTTGCAGTTCTTCCTCTTCCATAAGATGCAATTCTATTTTCATCTTGTAGTTCTTTAAGTTTCCTATCGATTGTTGAATCTGATATACCAGGAAGTTTCTTTCTAATATCATCTTTTGTGAATACTTCAGGAAGATTATAGATGATAACTTCGATGTTTTTACTCTTAGAGAGCTGCTTATCAAATGAAAGATTTTCATAAAGCATTTCTAAAGAATCATAAGATTCTTTTAAAATATTAAGGATTATTCTTGAAACTAGTGTAAAATCGCTTACACCTTCAGTGTAGTGATATTCAGCTTTAAGAAGTCCTTCATTTAATTCTTTCATCTTTGATGATAGTGCTTTAAAGAATGAAAAATATCTAATAGATTTAATATTTGATTCAACCATGAGGCAGTATAAAACGATTATTGAAATGATATCATTATGATATTTAAAAGGTGATAAAACATATAAATCTACATAAAATGCGATATTTAGATATATTTTTTCAACATCTTCATTATTTATAATCTTTTTATATTCTAAAGTTAATTCTTCGAGTTTATCTCTATAGGTTTTTTCACCTTGAGTATGTTTCTTTAGTGAATTAACATATGGAGTTCCCTTCATAAGCATTAAAGATAGATCTTGGATTTCTCTATTATCAACTTTAAAAGGTGTACCGTGTTCTATTTGATCAAAGATACGTCTTAAGTTGATCGCGATGATTTCTTCTGTGTTTTTAGGATTATCTAAAAATTTATTATCCGCAATTTGTTTAAGCCTTAGATCTGAAATCTTTGCATCAGGAAAGAAAGACCTAAAAAGATAATAGATATCATCTTTCATTGTGAGGTCTTTATAAAGAGGAGCTCTTTCATTTAATTCTTTGATAGTATTTTCGCCAGCTCCAATTCTTCTATACAGTTCACAGTATTCCTTAAAAATACTCCTTGGAATATCTGGATTCATGGAATTCTTAATTGCGCTAAACATATATTAGAATAAATCCTCTTGAAGTTGTTCATCATCGAGTTCTTCGATTGATTTCTTTCTATTTGACTCGTTTTCTTCTTCGCTTACATTTGTTGGAAGAATATCAAAATCGTCAAATGAAAATGCTTTATTTTCATCCTTTTTATCGTTGTTTGTAACTATTTCTTCATTCTCTTCGCTAGTTTCTTCACCTTCATCTAAGAAGTCAAAGATAGATGTTTGTTTCTCAATTATTTCACCGAGTTCATCGATTAATGAATTTGGATGAGCATCCCTTATCTCTTGAAGATTCTTTTGAAGTTCTTTATGAAGTTCGTTTTCTGATTTTTGATAGAGTTTTTGATCAATTATACGATAATTTATTGAAATTGGGAGTTTATTTGTGATTAGTGGAATACCATTTTCAAAGGTGTCTTTTGGAAGTTCAACACCATTATATTTCATGATATCAGTGTCTGTTTGAATATCAATTTCAATTGATTCTTTGAATTTGCTTGGGTTTGTCACAATTGCACTAATGCAGTAATATGGATTAGATTTAACGGCTTTAAGGTAGGTTTTAGCAAAGCCTAAACGTTTTGTTCTTGCAACTTGTGATAAGAAGATTCTCTTTAAACCACCTCTATTTGTGAGCATTAAGAGCTCTTCTTTATAATAATTTGGAACAAGTACAGACATAACAACTTCATCGCCACGTTTTAAGTTTATATTCTTTACACCGACTGCTTTTGCACCAGCAATTGATACTTCGCTCTTTGCGTATTTTAAAACATGTCCATATTTAGTTACGACTACTACTTCTTCAGTATCGCTTGATTCTATAGATGCTGAAACAACAGTATCACCATCTAATAGTTTCATCGCAAGTCCTCTTCTATATCTCTTTTCGAAGAGTTCATCAGTAACCATGAGTTTTACCTTACCAAGGCGAGTTGATAGAAGAACCTTTGTGCCAGCTTCTGGAATTTCTTTTAGGTGATTAATACCGATTATTCTATCTGATCCTGTAAGATCAAAGATACTTCCGATATATGTTCCAAGTTCTTTATATTTAATCTCTGGGATTTTATAGACTGGAAGATTGATATATGAACCATATGTTGTAAAAAGGAGGATTGTATCCATTGTGTTACAACATTCATCAAAAATGATAAAATCATTCTCTTTTAATCCTGGAGTTGATGTAAGGATAGCTTGTTGGTAAGCTTTAAGTGATAATCTCTTGATATATCCATCTTTAGAGATTAATACTCTTACATCCTCTGGAATGAATAATTCTTCTTCCTTTACAGTTACAATATGATCATCTTCTGTGATTTCTGTCTTTCTTGGAGTAACAATCTTTTCATTTATTTCTTCTAGTTCAGAGATTATTACTTTCTTAAGAGCATTTTCATTAGATAGAATATGTTCAAGTTTTTGAATTTCTTTTTCGAGATTAGAACGCTCTTTAATGAGTTCATCAACGTCATATCTTGATAGTCTATAGAGTTGAAGAGTAACGATAGCTTCTGCTTGAAGTTCTGTAAATCCATATAATTTCATGATATTAGCTTTACTATCAGCTTTACCATTTGATTCTTTAATTGTATGAATTACATCATCACTAATTGATACTAGCTTAATTAAACCTTCTACGATATGAAGTCTCTTTTTAGCTTTATCGATTTCAAAATATGATCTATTTCTGATAACTTCTTTTGTATGATTGATATAGGCATCAATAACGTCTAAAATCCCAAGAACCATTGGGCTTCTATCTACTATTGCGACTAAGTTATATGAAAAATTAATCTGAAGTTCAGTGTTTTTTAAGAGGTAATTTAGAATTACAGTTGGATTTGATTCATTCTTTGTCTCAATTACAATTCTTAAACCTTCTTTATCTGATTCATCTCTAACTTCGATAATTCCATCGATTTTTTTAGATGATGCAATAGAATCTATCTTTTTAACGAGTGTTGCTTTATTAACTCCGTATGGAATTTCGTTGATTATAATATTATGTCCTTCTATAGATGATTTACATCTAACAACAACTTTTCCTCTTCCTGTTGTAAAGGCATCACGAAGTTCTTTGGTGTTGTGAATGATACCTCCAGTTGGGAAGTCTGGACCTTTTAAGATTTCCATCGCTTCATCAACTGACATTGATGGATTTTTAATTCTTTCTATTGTTAGATTCACAGTTTCATTAAGGTTATGTGGTGGGATGTTTGTCGCATAACCAGCAGATATACCATCTGCGCCATTAACGAGAAGATTTGGAAATTTTGCAGGAAGAACTACTGGTTCTATTTCACTATCATCATAATTCGGTACAAAAGTGATAGTTTTCTTTTCAATATCTTTTAAAAGATACATTGATGCAAGTGAAAGACGAGCTTCAGTATAACGCATAGCTGCAGCTGGGTCGCCATCGATTGAACCATTATTTCCGTGCATATCTATTAGTGGTAAGTTAGATTTAAAATCTTGACTCATTCTAACAAGTGCATCATATACTGATTGGTCACCATGTGGATGATATTTACCGATAACTTCACCGACGATTCTTGCACTCTTTTTATAAGGTTCGCCATACACCATTCCGACAGCTTTCATAGCGTAAAGAATTCTTCTTTGAACAGGTTTTAGGCCATCTCTTACATCAGGGATTGCTCTATCTTGAATGATATATTTAGCATAGCTTCCAAATCTATCACCCATAATTGATTCTAAGTATTCAGTTTGGATTTTGCTCTCGACAAATTGTTCTATTTCTTTAGATTTTTTTGCCATAGACTATTCTTCCTCCTTTCTTACTTCGAAATCATCAATTTCATTGAATGAGACATTGTTGTCAATCCAACGCTTTCTTGGATCGACATCATCGCCCATTAGTATTCTTACACTTGAATCAGCTTCAGCGAAGTCTTCGACTTTGATTTGAATTAAGGTTCTAGTCTTAGGATCCATTGTGGTTTCCCAAAGCTGATCAGCATTCATTTCACCAAGACCTTTATATCTTTGGATATTATATTTCTTTAAGTTTCTTGTGAGTTCTTCTTTTTCTTCATCTGAATATACATATTGAACTTTTTTACCTTTTGGAGTTGCGGTTTCAATCTTATATAGTGGAGGTTTTGCAATATAGACTTTTCCGTTTGTAACAAGATCAGTCATATATCTAAAGAAGAATGTTAAAAGTAAGCACTGAATATGTGCCCCATCGACATCGGCATCGGTCATTATAATTATCTTGTCATAATTAGATTTTTTAATATTGAAATCTTTTCCAAATGAAGCACCGATTGTATAAATCATTGTGTTTAATTCTTCATTCTTTAAAACATCTTCGATAGTAGCTTTTTCGGTGTTCATAACCTTACCACGAAGTGGTAGGATTGCTTGGAAACGTCTATCTCTTCCCTGTTTTGCAGAACCACCCGCAGAATCACCTTCTACTATAAATAGTTCATTAATTTTACTATTTTTAGATGATGCAGGAGAGAGTTTTCCTGAAAGATTTTGTTCAACCTTAGTTTTACTCTTGATTAATCTTACTGAATCACGTGCTTTTCTTGCGGCTTCCCTTGCCATTCTTGCTTGATATGCACGTTGTAAGAGATTTTGAATAATTGGTTGGTTTTCAGTAAAGAAATAGAGAAGCTTATCTGATACAACATCTTCTACTACAGATTTTGCAAGAGGAGTACCAAGTTTTTCTTTTGTTTGACCTTCAAATTCTAGGATTGATTCTGGAACTTTTAAAGATAGTACTGCAACAAGTCCATCTCTTACATCAGCACCTTCAAATGGTGAATCTTTCTCTTTTAAGATACCAAGTTTATAAGCAAAATCATTGAATGTCTTAGTAAGAGCTGTCTTAAAACCAACTTCATGTGTACCAGCATCTTTAGTTCTAACATTGTTAACAAATGAATGGATATTATCACCATAACCATCTTTTAGGTACTGAATTGCGAATTCCACGTTGATTTTAGATGATTCTTGTTCAAAGTAGATTGGTTTTTCAATTATCTTATTCTTTCCTTCGCTTAATAAATCAACATATTCACTAATACCATTATCATATGAGAATACTTCTTTTTGTTTGTTTCTCTCGTCCGTAAGTGTTAAAGTTAGGCCTTTAACTAAGAATGCGCATTCTTGGACTCTCTCTCTTATTGTTTGATAATTAAAAAGAGTTGTTGAAAAGATGGTATGATCAGGTTTAAACCATACCTCAGAACCATGTTTTTTAGTATCTCCTAAAACTTCAAGTTCTTTATTATAATTCTTTCCACCATTTTTAAATCTCTGATGGTATATTTTCCCATTCTTATATGCTTTAACATCTACCCATTCTGATAGAGCATTTACAACTGATGCACCTACACCATGAAGACCACCAGATGTTTTATAAGCGCCATCTTCTGAGAACTTTCCGCCAGCGTGAAGAACTGTAAAGATAACATTTAATGCATCATCTCCACTTTTATGTTTTCCAACAGGAAATCCTCTTCCATCATCAGTAACTACTACTGAGTTATCTTCTTTGATGGTAATTGAGATATTATTACAATATCCACTTAAAGCTTCATCAACTGCATTATCTAAAACTTCCCATACGAGATGGTGAAGTCCTCTTGAATCAGTTGATCCAATATACATACCAGGTCTTTTTCTGACTGCTTCTAAACCTTCTAGTATTTGTATACTCGAGGCATCATATTTTTCACTAGGCATAATACGATAATCCTTTCATCATAAATCAATAACATTTTTATTATACACTAAAAAGAAAAAAACCTCTATTTAAAAAGAGGTTTTTCTTAAATAATTTATTTATTATTATATTATTTTGTGTTCTTCATTGATTGCATTATCTGGCGAACTTGTTTTTCTGATGGAGTTCTACCCATTTGTCTCATCATTTCTCTGATTTGATTTTCACTTATAGGCGGATTATTTTCTTGATATTTTTTAAAGTATCTAACTGCGATAAAAAATCCAAGAAGAGCTCCTATAACTAATGCACCAATTCCAATTAATAATACTCCCCACCAAGGCATAATTTTAATCTCCTTTATTTTTCTAATAAATATATTACTATATTTAACGATGTTATTCAAGTTTTTACTTTACAATATTTTAATTTTGCATTAAACTTTAATTAATCCTAGGAGGCTAATTATGCCAAGAAAAATTACAGATGCATGCATTGCATGCGGAACTTGTCAAGCAAATTGCCCTGTTGGTTGCATTAGTGAAGGCGATAAATACGAAATTGATCCAGATCAATGCATCGATTGCGGTGTTTGTGAAGAAAATTGCCCAGTTCAAGCAATTGAGGAAGAATAATTAGGGCAAAATAAAACGGGCTTTTAGCTCGTTTTATTTTTTATTTAATTCATACATGAGTATGCTTCCAGCAACACCAACATTTAGTGATTCAATAGAATTCATTGGAATTGTCAAATTAATGTCTGAAAATTCTAAGTATTCACTCCTTACTCCATGGCCTTCATTTCCAAGGATTAAGACTAATTTTGAATCATTAGATTTATAATTATTTAAGGCAGTTCCAAACATTTCTGTACCGATTATTTTATAACCTAGAGACTTTAATTCAGATAAAGAATTTGATAGAATATTTAGGTAAAATATAGCACCTTGTGAAGCTCTAATTACTTTAGGATTATATAGATCTACACATTCATCTAATACTACAGTATCAAAATTAAAAGCTACAGCGCTTCTTAAAAGTGTACCAATATTTCCAGGATCTTGAAGACTATCTAGATATAATACTTTATTCCCTAAATTTAGGTCTTTTTTCTTATTACAAATTGCGATTATTCCTTCTGGTGTAACTGTATTTGTAATCTTTTTAATTATATCTTGTGTAACTATAATTGCATCTTTATAATCATCTTCTTCTTTTATAGAAAAGACCTTATCTAATAAGCCTTGTTTTTTGGCTTCACTTACTAAATTATATCCTTCAACGATGAATTTATTTGATTCATCTCTTTCTTTTTTATTTTCGTATAATCTTACTAGATATTTAACTAGTGGATTATCTTTAGAACTAATTTTCATAGTTCTCATCCTTTTCATCTAAATAAGTTGCAAGAGAATCTGCGATATATGTCAAAAGTACGATATCATCTACATGCATTGCAGCCTCTAATGTTTGTGCGCTTTGTCCCTTAACTCTTTGGTCATATGGACCCATATGCCAGTTAATTGCGAGTGCTTCAATATCTGTGAGTTTCATATATTTATTGATGATATATACACTCTTTTCGCCATGACCATAAGGATAGACTTCATCTATCTTGTAATATGGTTTTGTAAGCCAAACTCCACCTTCGTTTACTTTTCTATAATCTTTAACATAGAAATTGATTTTACAAAGATCATGTAGTAGCCCAATTATTGCGATTGTTTCATCTGAATATTTATTATAAAGACTATCTTCGGAATCGATTAACTTTTTAAGTCTATAATAAACATTTATTGAATGGTCACAAAGACCCCCATCAAAGTCATTATGGAATCTACTTGAAGCAGGAGCTGTGAAAAAATCTGTAGACTGAAGGTATTCAAGAAGCTTATCAGCTCCATCTCTTTTGATGTATTCTCTATATATTTTAATGAATTCTTCTTTTACTCCCATAATACCTCCTACATTATTCCATAAGGATATCCATCATCAGCTATTCCCATATGTTTTGCGACTGGATCTTCTGGAAGACCTGGCATAGTGATTATTTTACCAGTATATACAACTACAAAGCCTGCGCCAAGAGATAGACTTACATCTTTAACATGGATAGCAAAATCTTTTGGAGCACCGAGAACTTTTGCATCATCAGTAACTGAATTCTGAGTTTTAGCCATACAAATTAAGAGGTTAGAATAGCCCTCTTTTTCATATAAATCGAGTTTTTCTTTGGCTTTATCGCTGATTTCAACTGATGTTGCACCATACGCTTTTTTAGATACTTTTTCAATTTTAGTAATTAAAGAATCTTCTCTTTCATATAGATATTTAAGTTTCATATCACCTTGTGTTTTAATTACATTAAGTACTGTATTTGCAAGATCAATTCCACCATTTCCACCATCTGTATGAATAGTTGCAAGACTATATGGATATGATTTAGATTCAAGATATTTTTCTAGTGCTTTAACTTCACTATCTGTATCACTATAGAATCTATTAATCGCAACTACGAATGGTTTATTGAAGTTCTTGATTGTTTCGATATGTCTTTCAAGGTTATCAAGTCCTTTCATCATTGCATCAACATTTTCAAGATTTAGGTTCTCTTTTTCTACTCCACCATGCATCTTTAGAGCACGGATAGTTGCAACTAAAACAACGCATTTAGGGTCAATTCCTGATACTCTTGCCTTAATATCTAAGAATTTTTCACAGCCAAGATCAGCGCCGAATCCACCCTCAGTTACTACATAGTCAGCGAGTCTTCTTGCGTATTTAGTTGCCATAATTGAGTTACAGCCATGGGCGATATTCGCAAATGGTCCACCATGAACTATTGCAGGTCCTCCTTCACATGTTTGAACGAGGTTTGGTTTAAATGCGTCTTTTAATAATAATAAAAGAGCGCCAGTGATATTTAATTCTTTTAGACGTACTTCCTTTCCATCTTTAGTATAAGCAACAAGAATGTTGTTGAGTCTATTTTCTAGATCCTTAAAATCATTTGCAAGACAGAATACAGCCATAATTTCAGATGCAACAGTTATGCAGAAAGAATCTTTTCTTTCAACTCCGTTGATTTTAGAACCTTGACCAATTGTGATATTCCTTAATGTCCTATCGTTTACATCTAAACATCTCTTCCATACTACTCTTTCTGGATCTATATTTAAAGGTGAATTAAAATATATTTCATTATCAATGCAAGCTGAAATAAGGTTATTTGCGCTTGTTAGGGCATGGAAATCACCTGTAAAATGGAAATTGATTTCATCCATTGGAAGAACCTGAGAATATCCACCACCAGTTGCGCCACCCTTAAGTCCCATAACTGGACCTAATGATGGTTCACGGAGTGCTAAGCATACATTCTTTCCAATCTTTCTTAGAGCTTCTGCAAGGCCAATTGAAACAGTAGTCTTTCCTTCTCCTGCCTTAGTTGGAGTTATTGCAGTAACTAAAATTACATCTCCATTCTTTTTGCCTTTAGAAAAGGCACTAGGATTAAGTTTTGCTTTATATTTTCCATATAAATCAAAATCATCTTCAGATAAGCCTAGTTCAGCTCCAACATCTGCGATTTTTCTCAAATTTATCTCTTTTTGGATATCTAAATCTGTTTTCATTAGTCCGCTATCTCCTTTTTTATTTTTCTTACAATATGAGTGATAATTTGTCTCATCTTCTCATAAGATATTCCATATTCAAGCGCTAAGTCTTCTATTTCCATTTTTTCTTTTCCATAAAGACCAAAGTGCTTAGTAATAATATCTTTTTCTTTTTCACTTAAAGTTTTAAATGATAGTTCGAGTAGTTCTATCATTTCATCATTAGATTCATCATTTGATTCTTCATTTGTATCAGATTTTAATGCAACTAAATCTGAAATAAGATATTTATCATTTTTATAAATATTATCAAGTTCTAAAGATGTAATTGCGTAGTCTTTCATCTCGTTATATTCATCTTTTTCCATATCTAGTTTATCGATTACATCGCTAATTTTAGGCTTTCTCTTTAGTGATTTATATAGTCTATTTTCTATATCAATAATCTTATTTAAGGTATTTGAGATGTATTTTGATATTCTTAGAACTTCTTTTTGATCTTCTATTACTTCTCTTACGCGTTTTTTAATATTTGATGTTACATAATCATGAAATGTTATATCGGATTCTAAATCAAATTCATCAATAGCTTTTAATAGTTCAATAGAAGCTTCTTGGAAGATATCTTCTTCATAAAAATCATAGGTTTTTAATTCCTTAGAAATCGATCTTATGATAGGCAAAAATTCATTAAAAATCGTTTCTTTTAATGAATAATCTTCATAATCATCTTTAGTTGATCTTACCTTTCTTATGATTTCTCTTAATTCTTGATCTAAGATCATTTAAAACCTCACATAAGGAATTACATCTATTTTAGATGCCATAATTTCTAGCGTTTTATCTAGTTCTTTTAAATCTTCAAATATAACATTTGTGAAGAGATGTTCAATAAAATGTCCAACATCTAAGACATTTACTCCAAGTCGTTTTGCTTCAAGTCCTCTTGAATATGAAACATCGCCAGTAATAAATAGGTCAAGATTCTTTTCTTTTGCAGCATCAATTCTTGATGAACCAGAACCACCAATTATTCCAACCTTTGATATTTTTATATTAGGTTTTCCATAATATTCACATGAAGATATATTAAAAGCATCTTTTACTTTTAAGATATAATCTTCAACCTTCATTGCCTCAATATCACCATATATTCCTAAAGATTCACTTTCAGATAAGATTTGTTTATTTGTGATACCGATTAAAGAAGACAAATAGTCATTCATCTTCACAACATCAAAATTTGTATGCATCGCATAATTTGCGATATCATACTTTATTAAGTCTCTTATTATTGAACCAGGATCTTTATCTGTATCTATCATAGATAGAGGATGGAAAAGTAGTGGATGATGAGTAATTATTAAATCAATACCGCTCTCAATTGCTTCATCCATCACTTCTCTTGTAAGATCGAGTGCAAGTAGCACTTTTTTAACATCTTTAGTCATACTGCCAACCATAAGACCAACGTTATCGTAGGATGATTTTAAAGATTCAGGATATAAATCATTTAATTTTTTAATAATATTTTCTAATTTCATGATTTTAAAACCTCCTTTAATAAACTTATCTTGGTTTCTAGGATTTCTTTATTTTTGGCTTTCTCTAAGCTTTCTTCTAAAGAATTAATCTGTTTATTTATGAATTCAATAAAGAGTGGATCTTTCTTTTTTAAGATGATTGGGCCAAAAAGAATTTCAATATTGTTATACGTAACAAATAAGGAACTTTTCTTTGCCTTAATTATCGGATAATAGTGATCTTTATCTTTGATAAAGAGTTCATCTACTATCTCATATTTTTTACTAATTAAGAATTTTCTTAGTAAATCTGGGTTCTTTTGTGGTTCAAGTATTAGTGTTGCGTTTTCGTCTAAATTATCAATAGATAATATATCAATTATAGTATCGCTTCCCATTCCTGAGATGTTTATCGCATCATATTTAGAGTTTAATGCTTTTAGGCCATCAGAAAGAAGTGGGGTGATAAAATCATCTAAACCACTATTTTTGATATTTTTAGTCGCATTTTTTAATGGACCAATTTTGTTATCTATTGCATAGACATGCTTTACGATATTATTTTCGACTAAATATATCGGAAGATATGCATGATCAGTACCAACATCTACTAAAGTATCTACTTTGTCGATCATTGATGCGATAGATTTCAATCTATCAGAAACAATCATTATTTCATGAAGTCCCTGAGTTTATTTGAACGAGAAGGATGACGAAGCTTTCTTAAAGCTTTCGCTTCAATTTGTCTTATTCTTTCTCTTGTAACACCGAATTCTTTACCAACTTCTTCTAGAGTCTTAGTTCTTCCATCAATTAGACCAAAACGAAGTTTAATAACTCTTTCTTCCCTATCAGATAGGTTTCCAAGAAGAGCATTTAATTCTCTCTTTAATGCTTCACTTGCAGTATAATCTTCTGGATTTGGATTTACTTCATCAGGAACGAAATCACCATATGATGAATCATCTTCTTCGCCAACTGGGTCTTCAAGAGATTTTGTCTTTTGTGATACTCTTTTAATCATCATGAGTTTATCAACTGTGATATTCATTCTTTCTGCGAGTTCTTCATATGTTGGTTTTCTTCCAAGAGTATGTGTTAATTCTCTTTCATTTTTATTTAATTTATTGATTGTTTCATTCATATGAACAGGAATACGAATAGTACGTGCTTGATCGGCAATTGCACGAGTAATTGCTTGTTTAATCCAACCTGTTGCGTATGTTGAGAATTTATTACCTCTTGTGTAATCAAACTTGATTACAGCTTTAGAAAGGCCAATCGAACCTTCTTGGATTAGATCTGCAAATTCCATATCAGGATTAGAGAAGTGCTTTGCAATATTTACAACAAGTCTTAAATTGGCTTCTGTAAGAATCTTTTTAGCTTGTTCGCCCTCCTCTTCACGTTTTCTCATGTATGCTTCTTCCTCTTGAGTTGGAACAATACCTTGTCTTCTCTTTTCGAGGTATTCTTCTTTTTCTCTTTGAGTATCATAGATGATTTTTGCGATTTCTTTTTCTTTTTCAGGAGTTAATAGATTGATTTTACCGATTTCTTTAAGATACATCTTAACTGGATCAGATACGATGATCTTTTGATTTGATGATGCAGATTGAGAATAGATTAAATCATCAAAATTGTCGTATTCGTATTGTGTTGCATCATTATCTTCATCTTGATAGAATTCAGAATCATCTAGTTTATCTAGATCTGGTTCTTCATCTTCTTGAACTTCTAGATCTTCATCACTTTCATCTTCGTCTTCATCATCTTTATCATCAAGATATTCATTTAAATCTGAATTGTCTTCTGAATCTAGATCATCTTCATCTTCGTCTTCATCATCGAAATCATTAGCTGATGGTTTTCTTCCTCTTTTATGTTTATTTGGATCTGATGGCATTATCATATCATCAAGTGGGAGATCATTCATTGAACCAATTGGTAAGACTTCGATACCGTTTTCTTTAAAAAGAGCAACGAGTTCAATTCTTTCTTTATCTGAATCAGCATAGTTTTTATTAAGTTCATCTAAAGATAGGTAACCTTGCTTCATCGCTTTATCGTATAATGCTTTTTGTTTTTTTGTCATTTTCTACACTCCTTTTTTAAATCGCTTAGTTCTTTTTGAAGCTTAATAGCTTCATCGCTTTTAAGATTTGAAGAAAGACTGATTAATTGAGCTTTTTTGATTTCAATTAATTCTTTCAATTCTTCACGTTTAAGAGTTTTAATTATTCTATTTATTAGGTCATCAAAAGAGAATTGGATATTTTCATCGTGAACAAAATCACCATATGCTCCACGTTCTTTTAATGCATTTATTAAATCGAAAGATGTAATCTTAGGTTTTGAATCATAGATATCGCCAATTTCAATGAATAGCATTCTATAACTAGCATCCTTTAAGAATACTCTAGATTCCATTATGTTTTCTATTTGATCAAAATATGGTTTTGATTCAAGCGCATAATCAATTATCATGTGTTCTGCCTTTAGATAGGCGCTTGTGACTTTAAATCCTTCGTTTTGATTTTTAATTATATTTTGATTATTTCTATAGTTTTTACTATTGGATTTAGAGAATGTTTCAAAATCCTGTGAGATTGATTCTATTGATACCTTTAAATCTAGTGCAAGTCTTTTTAGGTAGGTTTCAATTACGGATTTACTCTTCTCATTCTTCATCTTATCAAATATAGAATTCTTAAATGATTCCATATTGAAGGTATTGATTTCAGGATAATCTAGTTTAGTAAGTTCATATAGATATCCAATTTTATCGAGTCTCTTTTTAGTAAGAGCATCCATATAGGCATTTATGCCATTTTTTCTTATGTATTCATCAGGATCCATTCCATTTTCAAGAATTGTAATGGAATAGTTGATACCTACTTCTTCAAGTCTAGTTGCAACTGATTTAACACTCTCAATTCCAGGACGGTCACCATCAAGACAAATGATTACGTTTTTAGTGTATTTTTTAATGAGATTTGCTTGATCTGTGGTCATTTGAGTGCCCATAATCGCAATCGAGTTTTTAATGCCCTTACTATATGCTTGAATGACATCCATATAACCTTCATTTAGAATTAGATAGTTTACACCTTTCATTTGGCGAGATGCTCTATCGAGGTTAAATACAGTTTTACCTTTTTCAAAGATTGGAGTTTCTTTAGAATTCGTATATTTGTTTTGGCTATTATCGCCTTTTTTATAAATTCTTCCACCAAATGCGACAGTTCGTCCTTGTTCATCACGAATTGGGATAGTTATTCTGTCGATAAACGTGTCATTTTCGCCAGTTGAAAGACCATTTAAAATGATATCTGGAAGAATATAGCCTTTACTAACTAGAGTATCAGTTAGTGCATTTGAATCAGATGGAGATAATCCTATTCCAAATTCTTTAATAGTATCATATGATATTCCACGATTTTTTAGGTATTCTCTTGCTTCTTTTGAATATTCATCATTATTCATAATGAAAGTAAAGAACTTTTGAGTAGTGCCAAGCATGTCATAATATCTTTTTGTCTTATCGAGTTCAGGATTACCATATTCGCTTACATCGATATGGTATTCTTGAGCAAGCCATCTTGCGGCTTCAATAGATGACATATGTTTATACTTTTCAATAAACTTGATAGCATTTCCGCCTTCTTTGCAAGTGAAACAGTGGAATATTCCTCTTTCTCTTGAAACGCTCATTGATGGATTTGAATCATCGTGGAATGGGCAAATACCAAAGAGATTTTTTCCCTTTGGTATAAGTTCAACGAAGCGTGAAACTACGTCTACAATATCAACATTTTCTAAGACTTTTTCAAAAATGTTTTCTGCCATTAAAACGCTGTTTTCTCTCTAATATATCCTACTAAGTCCTCAAGTTTAACGATATCTTGAGTCATTGTATCTCTATTTCTTACTGTTACAGTACCACTTTCAAGTGTAGTATCATCAATTGTAACTGCAAAAGGTGTACCGATTGCATCAGCTCTTCTATATCTCTTACCGATTGCCTGTGTATCATCATATGATACAGTGAATTCTTTTGAAAGCATATTGAATACTTCTGTCGCTTTATCACTATGAGCTTTCTTGATAAGTGGAAGGACAACTGCTTTATATGGAGCTAAGAATGGGTGAATATGAAGAACTTCTCTTGTATGACCATTTTCTAATGTTTCCATTTCATAATTATTTAAAAGGAAAGCAAGGAACATTCTTCCAACACCTACTGATGGTTCAACTACATATGGAATATATTTTTCGTTTGTTTCAGGATCTAAGTATTCTAGTGATTCACCTGAATATTCCATATGTTTAGAAAGGTCATAGTTAGTTCTAGATGCAATTCCCCAAAGTTCATCAAATCCCCAAGGGAATTTGAAGAGTATATCTGTAGTTCCTTTAGAATAGAATGCGAGTTTTTCTTTTGGATGATCATAA
>ONMY01000068.1 GCA_900318975.1 uncultured Bacillota bacterium
AAAGACGAAAAATTTGCATTGAAAGCTTTAAAAGCATCAGTGAAAGCTGATCATCCAAAAGCATGCTTCGTTTTGGCTGATTTTTACAAAGATGGAGGATTAGTCAAAAAAGATGATAGTAAAGCTTTACAGTTATATAGAAGGTCTGCAAAATTGGAGTATATAGAAGCAGAAGAAATGTTAGGAGATATTTATAGAAAAGGGATATTAGGAGAAAAAGAATCACCAAAGAAATCTTTTCTATGGTATCAGAAAGCGGCAGAAAAAGGTAGTTCTTATGCACAATTCTATGTTGCATATTTCTATGCTAAAGGGTATGGAGTTGAAAAAAATGAAGAACTTGCATTTAAATGGTATACTAGTGCGGCAAAACAAGATGACCTGGCAGCATTAAATAATCTTGGAGTCTGTTATGAATATGGTAAAGGCACAAAAGTTGATTTATCAAAAGCGTCATACTATTACGAACAAGCAGCCAAATTAGGTAATTCAACGGCTCAAAAAAATCTTGCAAATTGCTATAAAAATGGAAAGGGCGTGAAAAAAGACCCACAAAAAGTTTTTTTCTGGACTTTAGAAGCAAGTAAAACAGACTTTGATTCTATAAAAACAATTGCATTTTATTACCTTAAAGGATATGGGACAAACAAAAGTCTTGAAGAATCTTTAATATGGTATGCAAGATATTATTCAAGAATAGAATTGCAATACAAAAATAACATTAAAGATATAAATGATGCGTTCAGATTCTTTACTGAAAAAGCCCAAATAGATGATGCTCAAGCAATTTACATAATTGGTAAATGTTTTCAGTATGGAATTGCAGCAAAAAAGAACATGGCAATTGCTAATACTTATTTTGAAAAAGCGGCAAAACTAGGTCATGTGGAATCTCTAATTAAGTTAAGAGATTCATCTTCTTTATGTAAATTATGTTCTATGAAAGAAGACGAGAATTCTATAAAAGATTCTTATGGAGTTATTTATTCAAAGGACAAGAAGATTTTAATTAGCACTAGATATTCCAAATCGAGTAGCTATAAGATACCTTTTGGAACCAGGATTATTTGTGATAATGCTTTGCATGATGGATACTTTAAGAAAGTCATTATACCATCATCTGTTGTCCAAATTGGGAAAAACCCATTCTCAAATAATGGCATGAAAAGAAGTGACATAAAATATGTAGAAAGCCATTCGGCAAATTTTATCATTTTAGACTCCACATTGTATACTCGTGACAAAAAGAGATTAATATCCTATTTTGGAGAAAAATCTCGATTGACCATACCTGATGGTGTCGAAATTGTTGGAGAAAATGCTTTTGTTGAAGATGAAAATCTTGTGGAAATTAACTTTCCAAATAGTTTGGTTAATATTGAAACTGGAGCATTCTCGTTTTGTTATAACTTAAAAAGAATATCTTTGCCTGATAATGTCATAAATATAGGAGCAAAATGCTTCTACGGATGTGAATCACTTACGGAAGTATTGTCACTTGGTTTAATAAAAACTATCAAAGAAGAAACATTCATGGGCTGTGACATTTCAAAATTAGTTCTTCCTTCAACACTTGAAGAAATAAAAGAAAATGCTTTTAATTCAAATCAAAATTTAAAAAATGTCATATTTCCTAATTCAGTAAAGAAATTATATAGTTCTTGTTTTGCTTTTTGTTCTCTTAATAATATTACTCTTAGTCATAACCTAGAAGAGATAGGTGATTTTTGCTTCTTCCAATGTCCTATTAAAAAGATTACAATTCCTTCTAAGGTTAAAAAGATAGGTTTAAATCCATTTATTGGAACCAAAATAATTGAATGCTCTGATAACGATAAAATGGTTTCAGAAAATGGTATGTTATATAATAAAGATAATGGAGAATTAATAGCGCATAATGGTGATAAAGAGATTGCATTAAATCCTCCTATTAGTTGTATTAAATCTTTTGCATTTTTTGGCTCAAATGTTACAGACATTTTTATGAGCTCAAATATTTTAAAAATTGAACCATGGGCATTCTACAAGGCTGAAAAACTTGAAAATGTTATTTGGCAGAAATGTAAAATTAATAACATTCCGACTGGTTGTTTTGGCAAATGTGAAAGTATATACAAAATAAATATACCTTCTTCAGTAGAAGAAATTAAAAAAGGTGCATTCTTTGATTGTTATAATTTAAGAACCATACGAATAAATGGAAAAAACACTATTGCTAATGAACAAATTTTTGAGAGGATAGATGAACATCCCAACCTCCCAAGTGAATATTTGCCTCAAAATATGGCAATGGGAAGTTTTATTTCCGATTTTGAAGAAAGAGAAAATATTGATTTTAGTTCCTTTGCAAAAATTGAAATATACATACCTGTTGGAAGCTCAGATAAGTATATTTTTGCAAACATTTATGACTATGATCTCAATAATAGTCATGTTAATCATGGTTATGGTATGGACCGTACATTTGTAATTAAAGAAGATGAAAACAGTTAGCTATGCCCCAATAATGGGAATAGATCGATTAAGAATGGGATCCGATGGTAATGGTATTACTTCATTAGTAACATTTTACGGATGTCCTTTAAAATGTAGATTTTGCTTAAATCCACAATGTCATAAAGATTTATCAAGCATCACTTTTTCAAAACCTAAAGAAGTGTTTGATGTCGTGGCCACTGACGAATTATATTATTTAGCGACAGGAGGTGGTGTTACATTTGGAGGTGGTGAGCCCTTATTATATTCTGATTTCATTCTGGAAGTACTTAAACTTGGAGCTAAGAAATGGAATATAACAATTGAAACATCACTTAATGTCAAGTATGAACAATTTGATATAATTAGCCCATATATTAATGAAATCATTATTGATATAAAGGATATTAATACTCAAATATATGAGAAATATACACGTCATAGTAATACGTTAGTTATAAACAACTTAAAACGGCTTGCCAATAGTGATTATAATAACAAAATATTGATTCGCATACCTCTAATAGCTGGGTATAATACAGAAGATGATATTATGAACAGCAAAGTATTTCTCGAAAATTTGGGATACTCTAATTTTGATTTTTTTAAATATAAAACAGATAACAATGACAGGAAAAGATAAATGCGCGATTCTTAAATCAATTAGAATTAGACTTGCAGAATTGAATGGTATTACATACATACCTCACACATGTAATAACAAAAAAGATTGTATTGGAACCTGTCATATTTGTGATAAAGAATCAATCTGGTTATTACATAAAATGAAAGCTATGGAAAAAGATGGATATCCTATTATCTATTCAATTAATAATTCATCTATTTTTGACATATCAAATTTATGTTCGACAGATAATAATTATGTTTAATAGAATAGACTTTTTATTTTAATAATATAAAAGTCTTCATAGTAAAAAAATTAATCATTTTTTTATCCAACAAACCATTAAACCATGATAGTTGACTCAATGACATACGAGGAGATCTGCCGTGAATATGACAAAATAGAAAAAGTATATACTTCTCGTGTCAATACCAAGATTTTTAACGGCAAAATACGTCGCTTTATGATTAAGCATAAAAATGCGACTGACATAGTGTTTCCTGCTGTCACCTGCCGAGTGGACAATAACACAAATTTCCATGGCATTCCTATCGTATATAACTATCAATTCTTTATTAACTCAGGTATAGCACGCGTCTATATACTCACACATAGAAGTACAAAACACGGTTTTTTTGCAATGAGAGTTATGGAGGAACCTAATCACAAAAAGTTATATTTCGTTATCACTGAGCATTTCATTGACCGATACGAAGAAAGGTTTCTGAAAAGTGGAATGAACAGAGAAGAAATCACCTGCCGTTTTTTCGCAAAGAATATGACGTTCACGTTTGTAGACGCACCAACACAAAACAACCCGAGCAGTCTTATGGTGCTAGGCGATGAAATTGTGCTGCTCGCTGAGCGTCCTTATCCTTCTGTCATTATAAATAATACCTGTCTGACGAAAAAAATGCTCTTTAAGGAACAAAAAGAAATGAGGAAACTGCTGGATGTGGATTACCAGAGAATTGTTGAATATCGTGAAAGATTGAGAGAAACACTTATGAAGAAACAAACTGGACCGTTCAGAATAACAAGATGCTGAGTTTTTCATTGATTCCTGAAAATAAACATGTACTCAATGATTAAAATAAACCAGTATTCCAACATCTCTACGCATTAAAACTTTAAATACAAGAAATATAAGACTTCCCCGAAACGACATGCATCGCTTCGGGGAAGTTCTTATTAAAAGCATTCAAAACTGTTGGTTATATATCTAAGTTTTCTTGAAATACAGCCATTAAATCATAAAGCTTTGTCATAAAGTCGTCGAAGACTTTGACAACATGAATCTCAAAATATATTTCGATTAAAGTCTCTCGATTTCATCAAGAACTTCCATTATAAAGAAAGCGGCTAAGGTCTTCTCATATTCTTCAATATCCTTCTCACGCCGTTCAATACGATAAAACAAA
>ONMY01000046.1 GCA_900318975.1 uncultured Bacillota bacterium
GTTTTGAGCTCGGCATTTAATGATATGCCAAATCTTGAAGTCGTAATACTTCCAAAATATATAAATCAACTATCTAATGATCTATTTATTGGAAGTCCAAATGTCCAAAAATTATATTTATTAGGAGAAAGCGCTCCAAGCATTGTCGGAAACGGCCTATTAAATGGTACGACAAATTGTTTAATCTATGTAAATCCTGATGCATTATCTTCATATCTTACTGGATATACATGGGCTAATTATAAAAAAGAAATACATACATACACAAACATCGAATAGGAGGACAATATGAAAAAACTTATTTTATTCATTTCACTAACTTTAATATTAATGTTATCGGGTTGTGGTCTATTATTTTCAAGTAATAACGAGGTTAGAATAGAACTCGACAAAACAAGAATAGAAATGAAAGCGGGAGAAAGTATTCAACTAAAAGCCAATGCATCGGACGATTCAAAAGTTTCTTGGAAAAGCGAAGATAGGAATATTGCAACAGTTGATGAGAACGGCTGGGTATTTGGTGTAAGCGATGGAACAACTACAGTTATAGCATACAAAGGAAAGATAGAAGCATCTTGTAAGGTAATTGTTAAAGGCGGCAGCGAAAACATCACCACAACAAAAGATACAGAAGACCCAATAGATGATAATATAGACTATAGTAAACTCCTTTTTGATGATTATAGAGACGGTGAAAAAAGAAGTGTAAATAAAGAAACACTATTTGATGGATTCACAAAAACAATTACATCATATTATTATGAAGGCGAGTTCATTAATAAACTTCCAGCTCCACAAAACAAAGTATCAAACAAAAAGGATCTTGTTGATATTTTAGATTACATGGCTTTCTATCATATAGAAGAATTTGAAATTGATGTAAAGTATCAAACAGAAGACATCAAACAAGATATAATCGATTCATTCTGGAATACTTATTTTTGTCCTGGTACAGTTGGTGTAACATATAAAAACTCAAAAATAATTATGTTCTTTAATGAAGATGCAAATAGTTATTACCAATACGCAGGGACAAATTATCAACCAGGAATTCCATATAGCTTTGATTCATCATTAGAAAAAAGAAGCAAGGCATTTGATGATTTTAAGTATAAAGAGAATTCAAAAGGCGAAATAGATGTATACAATTCAGATCAATTAATATATGTCCTTGAAAAAGGATACTATCCAAACATAATTGAGGGCTCTCCTGCTGAATTAATTTACAATAAAGCAACCACAATACTTAGAAGAATCATTTACGATGATATGACAGAAAAAGACAAAGGTCTTGCAATATATTCATACATTTTATCTCATGTTTATTATGATTTTCCTGCAGATGAAGTTGCAAGTGCGATTTCCAAAGAACTTAAAAACTATCCAGATTATATAGCATCACATATGATTGGATTTTATGCAGAAGGAGCTCTCTTCTTTGATCAAGCCGTATGTCATGGATTTGCTAAATCTTTTGCACTTCTTGCTTTAATAGAAGGTCTTGATATCACCAAAGTATCAACACCATATAAAGAGGCATTAAATAGTGATGGATCAAAGAAATTGTCGTCTGTTACATATACGTATGATGATTTTGGCAATACTGTAGGTGCAACGTTTTCATCTCACGGATATAATTATGTGCTCGATAGAGACGATAATAAATACTATATTTGTGATCCAACATATGCGTTTGCAACGCAAGGATCTTTAAAAAACTTCGGTGATAAATATGCTACTAGTTATATTAATCTTCCAAGAAGTTTTGCCCTATATAAAGCCTTTTCTGATTGGAAAAAGGTATATCAAGAAACAGAAGATGATTATTTTTCAATAGAGAATAGAAGCAGTCTAGGCGATAGATCATTCAATTGGGCGAACAGTTTTAAAATGAAGGTTGGTGAAACAACAATAGATTTGTATATTGAATCTGATAGTGAATTAGCCACATTCAATAGTGTTATTGATACATACCTATTAAACTACAACAATGTAGCGTTTAGAAACAAATACTGTAACATATTTTGCATTATAGTTTTTGCGACAGATGAAATGGTTGACAAAGCAAGAGATGAAATTCCTCTTTGGGGATGGAGAGGATTGTACGGAAATAGCGATATGGGATACATTTTCATACGCTCTAATGAATAAATAATCAATAGCATACAAAATATCTTCTTCACTATGTGTAGAAGGTATTTTGAACTTAAGAAAAACAATTGAAAATATTTTAAAAATATCATATTATAAATATGGTATTTTATTTCGTTTTTAAACGGAGGACCCATATGAAAGCTAAACTAAAAA
>ONMY01000136.1 GCA_900318975.1 uncultured Bacillota bacterium
GAATCCGCAACTATGCCTGATTTTTTTGGTAAGAGATATAAATCAGATACCTTAAAAATAATTGCATCTATTATAGTGTTTATATTCTTAATTCCTTATACAGCTGCACTATATAATGGTCTTTCTGCGCTATTTAGCACATGCTTTTCTGATAAAATTCCGATCTGGGTATGGATATTGATAATATCAGTTGCTACTGGTGCTTATACAATTGTTGGTGGGCTATTTTCATCTGCCTTAAATTCATTCTTCCAAGGTATTATTATGTTAATTGGAATAATATTAGTTGTTATTGCATCACTAAATGTAAATGGTGGTTTAATGGCATCACTAGAAATGCTTGGTACAACTGGAATTGATAATAATGGCGGATGGCAATATGCATCAATATTTGGTCCAGATCCAGTACATCTATTGTTTGTTGTATTATTAACATCTCTTGGTTGTTGGGGTCTTCCTCAAATGATTGGTAAATTCTATTCAATTAAAAACGAAGAACAAATTAAAAAAGGTAATATCATATCTACCATATTCGCAATTATAGTTGCGGGTGGATGTTATTTCCTAGGCGGTTTTTCAAGAATATTCGCAAGCGAAAAAACAGGAGATATCATTCCAAGAATGGTATCTGGATTAAATCTAATAGTAGTAGCTATCGTAATAGTTTTAGTTCTTGCAGCATCTATGTCTACTCTTTCAGGGCTTGTCCTTGCAAGTTCATCAACTGTGACATTTGATTTAATCGATAATAAAAAGAATAAAAATGAGAAGACAAAACTATGGTCTCTTAGAATATTAACCCTTGTTTCTATTATCATATCCGCTCTTCTTGCAATATTCCAAGTATATGGACCAAAAGAACTTACAAAAGATATTGCTGGTTTAATGGGAATATCATGGGGCGCAATTTCTGGTGCATTTATTGGCCCATTCTTATATGGACTTTATTCAAAGAAAGTGACTAAGGCATCTGTATATGTAAGCTTTATAGTAAGTATGGTTATATCTATTCTTGGTCTTATCTTAAGTTTCACAGGCAAATCATTCAAATTAGAATCAAATGGAATCTTGTGGTTTGACTTTGCTGATTCAATTTATATGGGTGTTCTATCTATGGCACTATCACTTATTCTTGTTCCTCTTGTATCACTCTTTACTAAACCACTTGAAAAAGAATTTGTTGATGAGATATTTAAGCCATATACACATAAAGTATTAGTAAAAGAAGAATCTATTCTTGTTGATAAGGATGTATATAAAGAAGAAATTCAAAAGACAAGTTTTGAAAAAGAATAATAATGAAAATAATCACAAATCGTCTCGTTATTAGAGACTATATGGAAAGCGATCTTTATAATTTATACTTCACTCTTTCAAGTGAAGAAGTCTGTAGGTATTTAACATACAGACCTTTTAAGCATATAGAAGAAGCCGAAAGAGAACTAAAATCAAGATTAAAAAGAATAGAATATCTTGCGATTACACTAAAAGATTCTACATATATAGGTGAATTATATATTAAGAAAGAAAATAGTGGTTCATACGAAATTAAGTTCTTTCTTTCAAATAATTTTTGGCATCAGGGATATGCTTTAGAAGCTCTTCAGTCTTTAACTGATTATTATATAGAAAATAAAGGTGCTTTTAAGTTTGTTGCATATGTAATAAAAGAAAATACATCTGCATGTAAGCTTCTTGATAGATGCGGTTTCACTATGAAAGATGAAAAAGATGGCTACTACACATACGAATTATAAGATGTTGAATAAATCTATATTTAATTATATAATGTAATTAGAAAAGGAGGTTTTTATATCTTTATGGAAGGATTAAAGAAATATAAATGGTTATATCTTTGGATTGCCGCTGCAGGATTAATCGCTTTTGGTTTAATCGTGCTTATCTGGAAGGAATTCGGACAAAGCGTTGTAATCTTTATTAGTGGTCTATTATTAATTGCATTCGTTTTAATTAGATTCATTCCGCTTATTAAAACCACAAGGAATAAATGGGCAATCACAATAAATGCAATTGAGATGTTTATTGATCTCGTCGTTGGAGTATTATTAATTGTATTTACTGTTAAAGAAGGTACTTCAGCAACCGATTTTAATAAAATATACCCATTCATCTTAGGTGGAGTTTTATATTTAAGAGGACTTGTATATCTACTCGAATTGTCATTCTTTGAAGGAAAAAAAGAAGCTGTTAAATTTATTGTACATCTAGCAATCTTAACCGTAGGTGTTGTGATAATGGCAAGATATGATTCATTTACTACAGAA
>ONMY01000097.1 GCA_900318975.1 uncultured Bacillota bacterium
AGCGCGAGATATGGAATATGTAACAATAGCACTATTAATTTTATCATTAATTATGCTCACAATTAATCTTGTGATTCTTTTAAAAACGAAAAATCAAGGAACATCAGTTGATATCAAAGAAGAAATCAAAAAAGCTAATGATGATCAAGAAAAAAGAATCCTTGATGATAATAATCGCCTAAAAAACGACGTAAAAGAAATTCAATTAAACACAAACAAAGATCTTTCTGATTTTAAGGAAAAGATGACTAATTCTATTAATGAAAGATTTGATGCTATAAACAAAAACCTTACAGAAGGAATTTTGAATATAACAAAAGAAATGAATAAAAACGTTTCTGAGAACTTTGAAAAAACAAACGAAACCTTCACAAATATCAGAGAAAGAATTGCCAAAATAGACGAAGCACAAAAATCTATTCAAAGCGTAGAAACATCAATCGATTCTTTCAAAGAAATACTCGAAAACAAAAAACTTAGAGGTAATTTTGGAGAATTCCAATTAGAATCAATCTTAATAGATGTTTTTGGACAAAAACAAGAAATATATTCTATCCAACAAAAGATGTCTAATGGAAATATCGCAGATGTACTCCTCCATCTTCCAGATCCTCTTGGAAAAATCGTTATCGACTCAAAATTCCCACTAGATAATTATAAAAAGATGTATGACCCAAACAGTTCAGCACTTGAAAAAGAGCAATTTAAAAAACTGTTCAAGGGAGATGTTAAGTCTCATATAGATGATATAAAGAAAAAATACATTATAAAAGGAGAAACCACAGACCAAGCGATGATGTTTATTCCATCAGAAGCAGTGTTTGCAGAAATAAATGGTAATTATCCTGATATAATAGAACACTCAAGAAAGAATAAAATCTGGATTACATCCCCAACAACACTTATGGCTGTGCTTGAAACAATTCAAATTGTTTTAAGAGATAGAGAACTCAGCAAAAACACACAAAAGATTCTCTTAGAGTTAAATAAACTCGAAACAGAATTTAATAGATATGAACAACGTTGGTCAAATTTCAACACCCATCTAAATCAAGTAAGAAAAGATGCAGAAGAAATTTCAACAACAACCCAAAAAATAACTTCAAAATTTAAAGAAATAAATAAAACATCAACAAAAGAAATCGTTGATTCAAAAGATGAAGAGGTATAAAAATGATTTTATTAAAAGATTTATATCAAAACAGCAAGGATTATAGTGATAAACAAATAGAAGTATCAGGCTGGATTAGAAATAATAGAGCCCAAAAAGAATTTGGATTTATTGATATGAACGATGGTTCTTGTTTTAAAACATGCCAAATAGTATATGAAGCAAACAACCTCGACAACTTTAAAGATGTACAAAAATTTAGAAATGGTGCATCTGTAAATGTAAAAGGAAAATTTGTTTTAACCCCAGATATGCCTCAACCATTCGAAATCAAGGCAGAAGAAATAATTCTTTTAGGTGATAGCCAAGAAGATTACCCAATGCAACCAAAAAGACATACAAGAGAATTCTTAAGAGAAAAACCACATCTAAGAGTTAGGACAAACCTATTTTCAGCTGTATTTAGACTTAGAAGTGAAGTTGCATATGCAATTCACTCATTCTTCCATGAAAGAAATTTCGTATACGTTAACACTCCACTAATCACATCAAACGATGGTGAAGGTGCTGGTCAACTCTTTGGTGTTGTTACTAATTCTGAAAATCCAGAGACAGATTTCTTTGGTAAAAAAGTATTCTTAACTGTCACAGGCCAACTCCACGTTGAACCATACGCAATGGCGTTTAGAAACGTGTACACATTTGGTCCAACATTTAGAGCTGAAAACTCAAATACTCAAAAACACGCATCAGAATTCTGGATGGTAGAACCAGAAATCGCATTCGCAGATTTAGATGATGAAGAAAACCTTGCAGAAGATATGATTAAATATGTAATCAAATACGTACTCGATCATTGTCCATCTGAAATGGAATTCTTCGATAAATTCGTAGAAAAAGGTTTAATAGACAGACTTAAAGCCGTTTTAAATACTGAAAAATTCGCAAGAATCACTCACCACGATGCAATCACAATTCTTAAAAACTCAAAAGAAAACTTTGAAAACGAACCAGAATATGGCGGAGACCTTGCGACTGAACACGAGAAATACTTAACACGTTATTTCAATGGCCCAGTATTCGTTCATGATTGGCCAAAAGATATTAAAGCTTTCTATATGAAGTTAAACGATGATAATGAAACAGTAAGAGGATCAGATTTACTAGTTCCTGGTTCTGGAGAAATCATCGGCGGAAGCCAAAGAGAAGAAAGACTAGACGTTCTTTTAAAGAGAATGGAAGAACTCGGAATGAATGAGGCAACACTCGACTGGTATGTTGACACAAGAAGATATGGTGGATGTAAACATGCCGGATTCGGTCTTGGTGTCGAAAGACTCCTTATGTTCTTAACTGGTGTTGATAATATTCGTGATGTATTAAGCTATCCAAGAACACCAAATAACTGTGATTTTTAAAAAAATCACCAAAAAACAAAATTTATTGTAAAATAGATATGTCCGGAGGAAAATTAATAATATGGATATCGAATTAATGTCACTCGTAGAAATTGCTATTGAAATTCAAGAAAACGAAGAAAAAACAACTTTCCTTGAACTATACAACAAAGTATGCGAGAAAAAAGGATTTAACGAAGAAGAAAAACGTGCACACATTGCACAGTTCTATACAGATATAACCGCATGTGGTGATTTTATTTATTGTGGAGATGATCTTTGGGATCTTAAGAAAAATCAAAAACTAGACGCTCTTGAAAAAGAATTTCAAAGCGAACACGTTGGTTTCGACGAATCTGAAGAAAAAGAAACAAGAAAACCTAAGAGAAAATCATCTAAACGCGCTCCTAAGACACCTCTTGAACTCGAGGAAGAAGAAAACAGAGAAGAAATCGATTCTGAGGATCAAGCATATGAAACTCAAATGACATATGATGATGACTATGATCTAAACGACGAAGACGACGATTACAGCAGATACGAAAAAGACTTCGATTCAGAACTCGACGAAGATGATGATAAGTCTGATTATGATGACGACGATGACTTCGATGAAGATAAGTATAATTCCATTATGGATGAATACGAAAACCAATACGATGACTAATTGTTAACTATTGGAGAAACAAAATGGATATCAAACAAGATTACGTACATTTTTGTCTTGAAAACAACGAAATCATTAATGAACTTAAAACAAAGAAAACACTAACATATGACTTTCTTCATCCAGTATTCTTAGTTATGGACTTTGCTCAAAAAAACAATCTCCATATTAAAGGACAAGAAGATTCAGATGTATTAGATATGTTTTCAGTGGGTTTCCATTATCTATTTAACGTTATTGATAATATAAAAAGAATACTAAACGAAAACTTTGATGAAGATATAGAAGAACTCGTTAAATATGATCAAAACCTATACCTATATTTAAGAGCTGATGAAATCGACACTCTTCTTGATTCAGAAAACGATATGGTGTCTGCGATAATTGATAGAATTAGTGAATCGCTAGAATATCACAAACACTTAGATAAAAAGACAATCGAATTAATAGAAGAAGAACTTGAAAAAGCACAAAGCGAAAGCGACGATTTCACAACAACAGAACAATTCCTAGATTTTGTAGATATCCTAGGACTAGATCTAATATAAGAAAAGCAACCTTAATGGTTGCTTTTTTGTTATTTGTTTCTCATATGAGGAAAGAGTAGAACGTCTCTTATTGATGGAGAACCAGTAAAGAACATTACAAGTCTATCTATTCCAATACCAATTCCACCAGCAGGAGGCATACCATATTCTAAAGCGTCTAGGAATGATTCATCAATATCTCCAGCTTCATCATTTCCCATTTCTCTTTCTCTGAGTTCCTCTTCAAATCTCTTCTTTTGTTCAATAGGATTATTTAATTCTGTATAAGCATTAGCATATTCTGTACCACAAATATAGAATTCAAATCTTTCAACAAATCTAGGATCTTCTGGATTTTCTTTTGTTAGAGGAGAAATTTCAATAGGATGTCCCATTAAGAATGTTGGTTGAACCAAATCCTCTTCACAATACTTTTCAAAGAATTCATTAATTATATGACCAACAGTAAAATGTGGTTCAATTTTTATATCGTGTTCTTTTGCAAGAGCTTTTGCTTCATCTAAAGAATAATTATTAGCTTTAAAATCAATACCGGTTTTTTCTTTGATTAAATCACACATAGATACTTTTCTAAATGGTTTTGAAAGATCTATAACTTCTCCACCGAATTCATACTGCATCTTGCCATCAAATACTTTTTCAGCGATAAAACGGAAAACACCCTCAGTTAAATCCATCATAGAATCAAGATTTCCAAATGCTTGATATAATTCTACGGTAGTAAATTCTGGGTTATGTCTTGTATCTATGCCTTCGTTTCTAAATATTCTTCCGATTTCATATACTCTTTCCATTCCACCAACAAGAAGCTTCTTTAGTGGAATTTCAGTAGCTATTCTTAAGAATAAATCCATATCAAGCGCATTATGATGTGTGATGAATGGTCTTGCAGTAGCGCCACCACGAGAAGTGTTTAATACTGGAGTTTCAACTTCAACAAAGCCAAGACTATCAAAATATGTTCTCATTGCTTTAATGATGCTTGGTCTAAGCATCGCTGTAAGCATACTGTCATCATTCATCATTAAATCAAGATATCTCTTTCTATATCTTTCTTCTATATCAGTTAATCCATGATATTTTTCTGGAAGAGGTTTTAATGCTTTTACAAGATGAGTATATTCTGTACAACAAACAGTAATTTCTCCTGTTTGTGTAACCATAATTCTTCCCTTAACACCGCAAATATCACCTACATCTGCCATTTTAAATAGATTATATGCTTCTTCACCAACATTATCTATTCTAATATAGACTTGGAGTAGACCTTCTTTATCTTTAATTGTAAAGAAACTAGCTTTGCCCATTTTACGAATAAACATTATTCTTCCGGCAACGCTTACACATGCATTTAATTCTTCGAGTTCCTCATGTGTTTTTCCTTTGTAGGTTTCTTTTATTTCCTTGCTATGATGAGTTTGTTCAAACGCATGTCCATAAGGATCAATGCCTGATTCAATGAGTTTTTCTAATTTCGCTCTTCTAGCTAATTCTTGATCTGAATATTGTTGTTCCATATATTACCTCCAACATCTGATAAATATTATATATTAAAATACCCCGTATTTACAAATAAAAAAAGAGCTATTATACAACAAATGTTGTTAATATCTCTTTTAATATATCTATTCTTCCTGTTCAACGTTTCTAGTTATATTTAAATCTAAAGCAATAAAAAGCGATACAATGAAGAGTCCAAGAACTATTCCAGATACTATATCACTTATCCAATGCACACCAGAAAGAGTTCTAAAT
>ONMY01000181.1 GCA_900318975.1 uncultured Bacillota bacterium
CGCGAAGCCCTCCTCCGCTACTGCGAGCTCGACACCTGGGCAATGGTCAAGGTCTGGGAGAAGCTGAAAGAAAAACAAGGATAGATTAACATTTATATTTTACTATTATGAATAAAGATGTAAAAGAAATCATTAATGATATTATTGATGCAGTAATAAAAAATAGAAAAGCACTCACTGCACATCGAAGTCGAAGTAAAGAGAAAAAAAACGATCATTCTAAAATCGTGGATTTTCAAAATAGTATTTGTACTTGTTTAAACAACAAAAAAAACAATTATAATTGGGAAACAGAAACTAAAAATAAGAAAAGAAAAGAGAATGATTCTGTGGACATCAAAGGAAACTCCAATGGTAAACCAACATTTATTATTGAAATTGATGCATCTCGTGGAGATCAAGTTGCAAAGAAATTATTGTCTCGAATAGCATTATGGGGATTGGAGAAAAATAGTATAATTCATTATGTGGCTTTATTATATTCCGACACACAGAATGGTAAAAAAGAAAGTATAAAATATATCAAATTTGGTTACGATATTTTGCAAAAAATAAACAAGGCGTCATCAGTTACTGGTATTTACGTTGCTAATGATGAGGACAATAGTCAAGACATTGAAATCTGGGATTTCTCTAAACGTAATTCTAAATTTCAAATAAAAACAAATGAAGAAGAAAAAATTATATACGCTGATAATATGTTTGATTGTGCAAAGAAAATTGTATGTTCAATAATCAAACAATGTGACATAATTAATTATAATACATTACACAATAAATTTAGAGATAAGTCTTACAAATTTGTTACTAATGAAAAAAACGAGTCACAAAACAAAAAAGTTGGACAACTTAAAGATAGCACAGAGATATATGTTTATAATCAGTGGAGAGAATACGGACGGAACTGGCGTCTTTTCAAAAATATCTGTAAAAAAAGAGGGTATATCATTGAAAGGGTTTGGAATAAAGTTGATATTGAAAAGTTCAAAGAATATTAAATATAGTAAATACTTGGGATAGATACGTTATGAGGTCTTAAAAAAGATATCATTTTATAAGTTTATTAACTAAGAAGCACATATTATGGTAAATACTGATTATAATGAAAAGTTCATAAAATATCTTGAACATTACAAAAAGAGTATGAAGAATACTGGTCTTAAGAAAGATTATTCAAGTCATATAAAAAGAATAGAAAAAAAACTTAATATGATGAATAATTCTCTTGTATCTTGGATTACTACAACTATTAATCATAATTCAGAAAATCCTATCTTAGATTTGTTAAAGGAATATGATGATAATGATGATCTTAAGGAATTAGGACCAGATTGCAGATCTGGATTTAGAAAGTTTGCTCAATCTGTTATCGGTATTTTCTATGCAAATACGTGGTTGACCATTGAAGATGGACAAGACAAATTCTTTTGTGAACTAATTGCAAAGAATGCGATTTTCGCATCAAAAGAGGTTGTTGACAGAGTTAAAAAGGGTGAGTTAGGATCAGATTTGAGTAAAGACATGAAAAAAAAGGATCCTGATCATTATAATAACGAAAATGCTTCTTGGGATTATATGGTGCATTATCGTGATAATAAAAAAGCTAAAGAACGTCTAGAAAATCGTATGACAGAAGATACTATGACAGATTATAAATATGCTCCTAGTTATAAAATTGCTGATAGTAATAATATTGCAAACTATGCTTTAAAGCAAGCTATATTAATATCATATCCATGGCTTGATAGTTTCGCTGCAAGTTGTTTTAAGGACTATGAAGTGTGCCATGTATGGGATAAGCCAACAGACAGAAGATATTATGCTAGTATAAAGAATCTTGTATTAATGCCTAGAGCTTTGGCTCAGTTGACTGATCATAATGAAGAGGTAAAGGCTCTTTTAAGAAGAAGAGCCTATGAATTATTTAACAAATTTGTACCTAAAGGGGAAAAGGTGCCTAAGAGTACGTATTATAAAGATTGCGAGAATTTATGGCGTAAAATATAACATGGACACGAAGGGGACAGGAGAATCTGTGACACAAAAATGAAGAAAAATGTATACGAGCTACAGCAGATTTCCGTTTGGGGGCAGAGGTACCCCAAACGGAAGATGCATTTGAACAGAATCGGACTGTTTGATTCTCTGAAG
>ONMY01000098.1 GCA_900318975.1 uncultured Bacillota bacterium
AATTTTTCCTCCTAGATCAAACATCTATGAAGCTTTAAAATTAACTCCTTACGACAATGTAAAAGTAGTAATTCTTGGACAAGATCCATATCATGGAACAGGAGAGGCTCATGGTCTTTCATTTTCTGTTTCACCAGGAATAAAAACTCCACCTTCTCTTCAAAACATTTATAAAGAATTAAATCAAGAACTAGGATGCTACATTCCTAACAATGGTTATTTAACAAAATGGGCAAAACAAGGAGTCCTTCTTTTAAACTCAGTACTTACTGTCGTAAAGGATTCTCCTGCTTCGCACAAAGGTATTGGTTGGGAAACCTTCACAGATAGAATCATATCTGAAATAGATAAAAAAGATTCTCCAGTTGTTTTTATGTTATGGGGCAACTTTGCAAGATCAAAGAAAGCTTTGCTAACAAACCCAAATCACCTTGTATTAGAATCAGCACATCCAAGTCCTTTTTCTGCACGAAATGGTTTTTTCGGAAACAACCATTTCAAACTTGCAAATGAATACTTGGTAAAAAATGGTATCGAACCAATTGATTGGCAAATAGAAAACATTTAAAAAAGCACTCATATGAGTGCTTTTTATGTGTTTCTCTCAACTATTCTGCTTAATGGTTGATAAGTATCTTTAGAAATAAGAGTTTTTTCTACTCCCTTTGTACTGCTAATTTTAGTTACATATGTTTCACTAACACAACCTTCTTCTCCACTTTGTATTGATTGCTCTGTACCGTATGGTAATTCGTCATTTTCTTTATACTTTGTTTCAAATGGAATATACTCTAATATCTTTGACTCGATGATTACTGTTTTATCATCATCTTCTTTTATTCCTCTTATATCCACTCTACAGATTCCATCCCCTGCTGTTGCAACAATTTTAACAGGATATTTTCTATTATTCTTAAATCTAAAATCTAGGCTTCCCCATGATACCGTAGCATCTTTACCTGCATCTATATAATGTGTTAAAAACATGTGATTAGAACGCTCAACTATCTCCATATCCGATAATAATGCTGCATTGTAAAGAGTACTTGACATTTGGCATATGCCACCACCTAGTCCTATTTCTACACCGTCTCCTGAATATACACCAGCTTCCTTAAATCCTGCTTCCACCGTTCTTTGGCCAAGTGTATCATTATAAGAGAAAGTTTCACCTGGATTTACTATTGTACCATTTAATTTTTCAGCTGCTAAAACTAAATTATTGTTTCTATTTGTGTTACTTGAATCAAAGTTAGTTGTAAATGTTGAAAGCAAACTAATAAACAAATCATCACCTAAACTTTCAACCGTCTTCGATGGCTTTGTAATTTTAAGAGGTATTTGATATTCATCCTTTTTCTCTTTAAGCATTTCTTCAATCTCTTCATTAGACATTGCAATTTCGATTCCATCTTGCTCCTTATGGACCCCGGTCGCTTTATCTACATAAGCATCTTGTACGCTTTTTTCAACTGCCATTCTTAAATTTTGAACATCAATTCTATCTGGTTGTACTTGCTTTACTGGAATATCAACAGTATTATCTTCATCATTTAAATCTTCTATTGTACCTAATATTCTATCCTTTAATCTTTCTGTTTCAATTACGATGCCTTCTGTTCCTGGCTTTAATACCAAGTTTGATTCTACTACTTCAAAAGTATAATCTTGCTTTACGCCTGGAAGTTTTGCTTCGACTGCCGCTATCAATCTATCTAATGATTCTCTATCTTTAGTATATTGCAATGAAATTACTTTGTCGGCCATATAAGAATAAATTATTTCATAATTATTGATAATAATGTTATTCTTTCTTCCAATCATATATGCTTCCTTGACGGCAGCTTCTATGTCAACATCAATTCCCATCTCATTATAGTATAAGGTTGTTTCAAAATCTTTATATTTTATAGTCACACCTTTTTCTTTTTTTGCGTTATATTTAGATCTTAACATTTCGATTGCTTCATTTTGTGTTAAATTACTAACAAGAACATTATCTATGTATGTTCTTGTTAAGATTCTATTATTTCCCATATTAATTAAGCTAAATATAATTGAAATAATAAAAAGTATTACTATTGCAATTCCCCATCTTATAACTTTTTTCTTCATTTATCCCTCGACTTTAGAAAAAATAATTTGATAACTAAAATATAACACAACAAAAAAATATTTACAATAAATTGGCAAATTTTACATTTTTGTCATATAAGCAAATAGTATGGACTTATTGAATTTAATCGCTTATAATGCTATAAGGAAGGATGATATTATGATAGGTGAATTATTAGCCAGAGTACGCAATGACCGCGGCATAACAAAAACAGAACTTGCAAAACGTACAAAAATTGATATTGGTCACTTAACTCATATAGAAAAAGAAGAGCGTAATCCTAGTCATGGGGCTTTGCGTAGTATTTGTGACGCACTAGATGTTCCATACGAACCATTTATGCATACTTATGACATCACTCTTTCAGAGGATCAAAAACGTTATGATCCAGAAAATCATGTAAAATACGATGTGCTTCCTGTATTTGACGCTATTATAGGCTTTGAAAAATGCCCTGAAGAAGCAAGAAGTGCTTCATTTGTACTAAAAATTCACGATACATCAATGGC
>ONMY01000252.1 GCA_900318975.1 uncultured Bacillota bacterium
ACTAGATTTTGAAATAGAATATAGGGGGCTATAAAATGAAATACTGCAATAAATGTAATAAATATTATACTGATTCTGCCATCTACTGTCCGGACTGCGGATCTAAGCTTGAAGAACAAATAAATTATGATATTTTTGGTGATAGATTAGATAGTAAAAGTGCAGATAGATATAACTATCAAGATAATGTTATTTATGATGATTCTAAAAATGTAATAAGTGATAATAGTGAAAATGAACAATTTAGCACTAAAGGAAAAGCACCAGAGATTTTGGCATTCCTATCTATTTTTGCATTCTTTATACCAATCTGGGGTACTGGTATTTGTGTTTTAAGCACAATTTCGAATGCATCTAACTATTCAAAGACAAAAAAGAACGTCGGATACCTTATAATGAGCATAGTTGGAATCGTGCTTTCTATCGTATTTTTTATGCTTATTATTAAATATGGTATCTTAGAAGAGATGATGACGGAAATAGATGTATGACCATAAATGATCAAATATTAATACTCTTATCAAAATTTTTAAACGATAATCCAAGAATATTTAAAGAAAAAGATATAAAAGAAGTTATGGAGGCAGGAGTAAATGATGAGACTGCCTTTAAACTTCTTCTTTTAAATTATCTTGGAATAGATGACAAAGTGATAGAGCATGAATATTTTGATAAGATGCTTCATTTACTTGACGTAAATGATTATTATGATAATCCATATAATAAAAGAATTGGATTTATCAATAAAGGAATTGGGAAATGGGATTTAAGAAAAACAAAATATCATCCATATGAACTATTTGTAATGGATGATTTTAAATATGAGGATGATAAAGTAATCCCAATGCTTGGATTTTTTAATAAACCATTTTATTATCAAGCTGTCTACCATGATGATAGGCTTTGGATGAGCACTACACCAAATGAAATAAACACAATGAAAGAGGCGATAGAAAATTCAAATGGAAAAGTACTAACTTTTGGCCTTGGACTGGGTTATTTTCAATACATGTGTCATTTAAAAAACACTGTTGAATCAGTTACTATTATTGAAAAAGATAAGGAAGTAATTGATCTTTTCACAAAAACAATACTTCCTAAATTTGATTATAAATATAAGATTAAAATTATTAATATGGATGCATATGAATATATGTTAAAAATAAATGATGGTGATTTTGATTATATATTTGTAGATATTTATCATGATGCAAGTGATGGTAAAATCACATATCTTAAAATGAATCCATATTTTAAGGATTTTAAGAAAACAAAAGTTGATTATTGGATTTATAAAACAATAAAATATTATCTATAAAAAAGAGTTTTTCCGTTTTTACGGCAAAACTCCTAAAAATTCAATTAAATCTCTACTATTGTAATACCTTCATTACGCTTATTATAGTAATAATTTAAATCTGAATAAGTATTAATTAGATATCTTGAATCTGGATCATACATCCAAAAATTCTCACCAAAAACAAATCTCTTGATGGATTTGTTTTTTAGTTTTTCTCTTAAGTATGATCTTGTCCTAGACCTTAGGGTACCACCAACACCACTACTTCCATATCCATGAATAATAACTAAGCATTTTGTTTTACTGCTTCTTGCGTTTTTAAATTCGATATCGAGTATGGCTTTAGCTTCAATCCAAGTAGGTCTTTTTTCTTCTAATAATACTTCTTTTACTATCATATTAATTTTTTCTTAAAGATGGCGACTTTCTTCATTCTTGAATGAAGGTCATGTGATCTTGGTATTCTCCCGTTCTTTATAAACTCCATCCCAAGATTAATACATGTTTTATATGATGGAATATTATTTGGATCACAAGTAATTATAACATATTCCATATTATGTTTTCTTGCAAGAGTAAATAATAATTCAGAGGCTTTTTTAGCATAGCCATGACCTCTAAAATCTTCACTTATATGATATCCAATATTTCCGCCATAATAAGTATTCTTATTGTGGCCTACTCTTAAATCACATCCACCAATAATAGTTCCATCTAAAAAACATATATCAAAATGATATGCTGGAACGTAATTCTTTTCTTTATTCTCGTCAGTAGTTTTTACTAACTTAAGAGCTATTTCACTGTTGTATAAATCATCGGTATTAAAAAACATAATAAATCTCCGGTTAGTTGTATTTTCGCAAGATGTTGCGAGTTATAATTATTTTGTTGCGATTTTAAAAGAATTTTTGTTTAGTAATAAAAAGTATGCCCTTGAAGCATACTCTTTATTATTAATCTGTGAATGGAAGAATATCTACACCGTTATAAGTAACACTATTAACGGTTAATTCTCCAGTAGTTTCATTTAAGCTATAGTCGATATCAAATGTTA
>ONMY01000213.1 GCA_900318975.1 uncultured Bacillota bacterium
CTTGTACAACCGTTAAATACATTACCTAAAGATGTTGATGTGATATTAGATGTATCAGATGTTGTATAAGTACCACCAATTCTTCTTACAGATGCAGGCATTGTAATAGATTCTAGGCTTGTACAGTTATAGAACATTGATCCTGCTAAGTATGTACATGCATTAGATAAAGTACATGATACAAGATTTGTACAACCATCAAAGATATGTTCACCTAAATTCTGTACTGAATTAGGGATAGTGAAACTTGTGAGTGAAGTACATCCTGCAAATGTATATGAACCGATTGCGAAGAAGTCGTTACCAAATGCTACATTTGTTAAAGCTGTACATCCTTGGAATACTCTACCAGCAAAGTTGTTAGTGTTATTAGCTGTTGTAGCGTTACCACCTAAACGATAGATGTTAGGAGCAGATACACTTACGAGTGCTGTACAATTTTGGAACATACCTTCAGCTAAGAATTGTAATGAAGTTGGTAATGTAATATTAGCTAATGCTTTGTTGTTAGCAAACATATAAGCACCAGTTACAGTAGCACCTTCACCAATTGATACAGTTGTTAATTTACTATTATATTGGAATACGCCTTTGCCGTATGTTGTAATAGTTGATGGAACTGTTAATGTTGTAAATCCACAGTTTGCAAATGCATAATCACCAACTTTAGTTACTGCACTTGTTACAGGAAGAGTAGCGAGTGAAGCACATCCAGCGAATGCATAGTTGCCAATTTCAGTAACATTGTTAGGAACATTAATAGTTGTTAGACTTCTACAATCTTGGAATAGATAATTATCAATCTTAGTGAGAGCTGAACCGTTTGCGAATTCTACTTCAACAAGATTAATACAATTCTTGAATGCATATTCACCAATTTCATATACAGAACTTGGGATAACGATCTTAGTTAATTCAGTTTGTCCAGCGAATGCATATGATGAAATTTCAGTAATACCAGCTGGAATAGTGAATGTACCAGTGAGCTTACCATATACATTTCTAATTGCTGTACCAGCAACGTTTACAATAACCTTGTTATTATTAGTATCAACCTTTAAGTTAGGGTTACCAGCTGCGATTGTTACTGTTGTTAAAGCTGGGCAGTTAACGAGCATGCAATCGATAGAAGTAACAGATGATGAGAGTTGTAATGTAGCGAGTTTCTTACAACCTTCGAATAAGTAGCTTGGAGCGTTTACGAATTGACTGCTTCCGCCGCCTTGGCTTCCGCCGCCTCCGCCACCTTCTTCTCCAGGTCTGTCTCCGCCTTCTTCTTCTTTACCCTTTAGGCCTTTCAATGGTGAACCACATTCAGGACATTCTTTTAGGCCTTCTTTTACAATTGCACCACACTTAGGACATTTAGTTCCTTCTTCTTCAAAATGTAATTCTGCACGACATTCAGGACATACTTTGTCATCTTTAGTTACGGTTGCACCACACTTAGGACAATGTAGTTCTTCTGTTGAACCACCACCACCATTAGCTAATAAAGTTACATTGCCACCAAGAGCGATGTTGATACTAGCGCCTTCAGTATCAACTGATTCAGGGAATGTGAATGAAGTGATTGCTGTATTAGCGAATGCTCTAGTACCTATTTGAGCTAGGTTAGATTTACCAGAACCGTTTAAAGCGAATGTTACTGATGCTAGATCAGTACAGTTATAGAATGCTTCTTGACCGATTTGATAAATAGTAGCAGGGAATGTTATAGAAGTTACACCAGTGTTCTTAAATGCATAAGCACCAACACCTTGGAGTGTAGCACCATTTGCTATAGAAACTGTTGTTAAAGCTGTATCGTTTGAGAATGCATATTCTCTAATGAAGATTAGGCTAGTAGGTAGGCTAACTTCTGTTAAGAGTTGGTCACTATAGAATGCATATTTACCAATTTCAGTTACGCCTGCAGGAACTACTACATTAGTGAGTGAAGTGTACTTGAATGCACCATCACCAATTGCATAAGTGCCATTAGGGAGATTGATTGATGCTAACTTAGTTGGTTCATAAGAATATCTACCTCTGAATGCACCTTGACCAATCTTTTCTAAACCTGTAGTATTATTTGCAAATGTTACAGTTTCAAGATTTTGGCAGAATGAGAATGCCCAATCGCCAATTGAAGTGATTGTTGATGGGAATGAAACACTTGTTAAGCCCATCATTCCACCGAATGCTGATTTACCAACATAAGCTGTTCTTTCAGGTAATACTAAAGTTGTAATACCATTGCATCCAGCGAATGTTGAGATAGGTGTTTGATCGCCTTGTTCTTCACTTTCAGCTGAATCGCCATATGATTCATCTCTTCCTTTGTAGTCACCATCTTCAAATCTGAGTGGTTGATCTCCGCCTTCTTCAAAGTTGATAGTTGTTAGACCACTACATTGTGTGAATGCTGAACTCTTGATTGAAGTTACAGATTTAGGAACTGTGAATGAAGTTAAAGCTTTACAGCCAGTGAATGTATAACTTTCAATTGAAGAAATTACACTTGGAAGTGTTATAGATGTTACAGTCTTAGCATCTCTGAATGCATATTGTTTAATTTCAAGTGAAGAAACACCTTCTGCAAATGAAATGCTTGTTAAACCATTTTGATTATAGAATGCATTATATTCAATAACTTTTACAGTGTTTGGTAATACGAGAGCACCTGTTTTAGCCATTGGACATACATCTACTTTAACGAATTCAGTTGGCTCGTTATTGTTATCAAGGATGTATTCGCATAATACGCCACTAGCTGAACAGTAATGAGTATTACTATTTGATACATTGATTGCAGTTAGTTTAGTACAGCCATCAAATGCTGTAATGATATCAAATGTATAACGTGTTCTACCAATTGTAATACTTGCAGATTCAGTTGCGAATGAAGCACCACTACCAATATTCACAGTAGTAAGGCCTGTACAACCTTCAAATACTTTAGTACCAATTGTAGATACTCTATCAGGAAGATCCATTGTAGTTAATAACTTACAACCAGAGAATGCATAATTACCAATTGTGAGTGCAGCTGTACCACCCTCAGTGAATGTAACAGATGCAAGGTTAGGACAATTAGTGAATGCATAAGAACCAATTGTAGTTACTGCAGCTGGAATTGTAATTGAAGGCATCTTCTTTTGTTCAAATACTCTATCACCGATTGTAGTGATTGTAGATGGAAGTGTGAAGGCACCTTCGAATTTCATTGGATAGTAGAGAATTGCTGTCATATCAGCACTGTATAATACACCATCTTGAACCTTGAAGTATGCGTTACCTTGTTCTACTTCTAATACTTCTAGTTTAGTTGAACCAAATACACCAGCAACATTGAATGTATGAACATCTTTACTCATGAAGAGATGAGTGATATAGAATACAGGGTTAGAACTTACATTTGAACCGAATGCTCCAGGAGCAAAGTTTAATGTTTCGGCAACACTGTATAACTTAACTTTTGAAATGGCAACCATGTTACCAAATGCTGATTTACCAATTGTTTGTAAGTTAGCTGGAAGAACGAGTTCAGTGAGAACTGTTGAGAAGTTACCAGCATTGTAGAATGCTTCAACACCAATTGATAAACTTGGATCATTTGCAGTACCTTGGAATGTGATTGCATCTAATCTACTACATGTTCTAAATGCATAGTCTTCAATAGTTGTTACGTGTCCTGGAATAGTGATACCTCTTAAGTATCTTGCTTCTTCAAATGCTCTTGTTGCAATTGTTGTTACACCTGTTGGAATAACGAAAGTTTCTTCACGGCCACGTGGATAGTAAATTAAAGTTGTACCAGCAGTATTATAAACAACACCATCAACTGATTTATATTTAGAATTTTCAAATGTACCAACAAAGTTAACTTGTGTTAATGCTGATAATGATGGAAGTGTTGTAGCTGAGAAGTTATCAACTCTCATTGGGAAATTTAATACAGTTAATCTACTATTATTTCCGAAGATATTATCGCCAAGATTAAGAGCTTTCTCTGCTACGCCTTCAGCTGCAGCTTGGAATGTTACTTCTGCAATTTGGTAAGCACCAATGAATGCACCTTCATTGATTGTTGTTACAGATGCTGGGATTACAAGTCCAGTAATTTCAGTACAGCTTTGGAATGTATTGATTGGAATAGATGTTACACCTTCAGGAATAGTATAAACTCCTGATACTGTTCCATATGGAATCCACTTTAATTCAACTTCGTTAGCTGTTGTGTTCTTGTATACTAATGAACCATTTGCTGAAGTATATAGTATATCTTCTGGTTTAACACCATCAACAGCGTAGATATATAAGCCAACTAAATTCTTACAACCTTTGAATGCTGAACCAGTTCCGTTTGGACCTGAGTTACCAGTTTCAATAGTAATAATTGAGTTAGGGATATTAATCTTAGTTAAGTTTTCATAATCTTTGAAAGCATAGCTTTCAACTAATGATACACTCTTGCCGTTATATTTATCAGGGATTGTAACTTCGCTTAAATATAGAGCACCTTCACTAGCTGTTACTGAATATGTATCATCATTTAATAATGCGAACTTAAACACATCAATCCAACCTGCATAGAGTGTTGTATTAGCAGCATCTCTCCAAGCAAATCTAGATTTACCATTTTGGTCTGTGTATCTTACACCACCATTATTTGGTTCACTATACCAACCATAGAATGCTTTGAGTGCAGAATTAGATGTTACAACTGGTAATGTGAATTGATCACCAAATACTACAGTTTGATTAGCATCACCAGCAACACCAAGATCAGTGTAATTGAATGTTGCAGTGTATTCTTTTCCTTGCCATCCAGCATAGAGTGTTAGATCACTAGCAGTGAATGTAATTTCATTGTATTTTTGTGTGCCTTCTTGAGCCTTAGCTTGAGTTGTATACCAACCAGTAAAGTCATAACCAGTATAAGTTGCAGCGAAATCTGGAATTGTATCACCAGCAACAAAATAATAATCTTCAACTTCTTCTCCACCAAGTGTGTTGAAAGTTAAAGTATAAACAGTAACTTGATATGTGAAATAGTCACCACCAGCTGGAGCAACAGAAATTGTATGAGCACCAGCAGTAATAACCTTAGTTACTTTATTATCATTTACAGTTTCTGCTTCGCCATTATCAACCTTTACAGTGAATGAACTTACACCAGGAATTGAATTCCAAGAAATTACATGATTAGAATAAGTAATTTGTGTAACTCCACCTTTGTTGATTGTTACAGCTTCTGAATCTAATGATGATGTTGAAGCACCATTAGCTTTAACTGTGATAGTGAAGCTATTAGATCCGCTAATTACATCAGCAGCAAGAGTATAACTATTAGTTGTTGCTGTATATGCTGTGCCATTAACTGTTACAGTGTATGATGTTGCGCCTTGAACGGCATCCCATTTAACATCATTACCGATTATTGCAACGTTCTTTGGAGTTGCAAGTTCATTCTTTGTTAATGTACCAGTCTTAGCTTCTGAATAATAACCAGTCTTTAAAGGAGTAACTGAATATGATAAATCGCCAAAGAAACCATCGATTGCAAATTCATTTGTAGTTACATCAAATTTATAAACATCGTCACCAGAAGTAATTTCAACTCTATATTTATCAGCATCAGCTACTTCGTTCCATGTTAATTTTTGAGTTGCTGAATCATAGTTAACTGTTGTAACTTTATCTAAACTTCTCTTAACATTGTATACATTTGAAACACTGCTTAAGTAGTTGTTTGCAGATGCAGTTACTACGAATGTTAATCCATCTTCAGTCATTTGAACATTTGTGAAGTCAAATGTATTAACATCTCCAAGAGGAGTTGCTGTAGCACCATTTACTGATAATGCATAGTCAGTTGCATTTGGAACTTTATTCCAAGTGAGTGTGAAGCCATCAACACTGAAATTAGAAACTTTTGCTAAACCCTTATTTAGAACATAAGCAGTACCAGTATTTGAACCAGTAGCAACAGTTACTGTATAATTACCAGGAACTTCATTAGCAAAGTTGAATGTTTCACTAGTAGTAGATACGCTCTTTGTATAGATTGCTTCTTCTTCACCTTCCTTAGTGATGGTAATAGTATAAGATTTACCTACACCCTTAGAATCCCATTTGATTGTGTTTCCAACTACTGATACAGCTAGATTATCACTTCCAAATACTGCAAATAATGTAGTGTTTTCATATAGTCTCATGCCAGATTCAAATTGATATGAAAGCTTAGTAGCATCATTGTAGTAAGAAACCCACCATCCGAGGAATGTTTTACCAGTTACTTCTACTGTTGGAAGACTATATACTGTGTTGTTAGCTGTTTGAACGCTATTAACAGTTGGTCCACCTTCGCCAGTATTGAATGTTACTGTAAATTCATCGTTAGATTCTGACTTAGTATCAAACTTAGCATAAAGGGTTGTATCGGCAGTGATGATTTCAGCATCAAAGTCGAATGGAGTAGTAAAGCTACTATCTTTGTACCAACCTAGGAAGTAATACCCATCTTTTGTAGGATCTTGAGGCTTAGTTGCTTTTTGACCATTTTGCACTTGTTGAGCTTGAACAGTTGCTCCACTAAAGCTAACAGTATAATTAACTTTTCTATATAGAGTATATGTTTGGCCCTTGTAAGTGAATGAAACAGTAGTAGGTGTCATTGTAACATTAACTGTATCTGTTTCACCTTCAAATGTTAAAACAAGATTTGTGCCATCAAAAGAATAAGTACCTTTTAATGTTGTACTGCCTGTTGTAAAGGTAAATTCGTTTTTGTCTAATTTAAGACTAACGCTATCAGCAAGTGCACTTGATATGTACTCACCTACTTCTCCTTTGTCGTTAAAGGCAGTTGTTTCAGATGGTTTTGTTGTGTTACTACAACTACATCCAGTAATAACGAATGTAAGTGCGAATAAACAGAGAACAATTAAACCACTGAAAACAAGTTTTTTAAACGTCTTTTTCATATATTTCTCCTTTCATTTTTTTAAGCATAATTCGTTAATTCTTATTATATTCACAGAAATATAATACGTACGAGGTTTGTTTAGCTTAATATAAATAATTGTTACTAAAATACCATTTCAATATAAAAAAATCAACAAGAATATTAAAAAAAATTAATTTTTTTTCATGAAATCGGTTTCATTTTCATAAAAATTTTCATTTTTTGCATATAAAAACCACTAGTTTAATACTAGTGGCTAATTATATGGTTTTTCGAGTTAATCTTTCTTGTTGTAGTCTTTTTGCTCATATAAGAGCTCATCTGCTTTATCTAAATATGCTTCTACTGTTACTTTTGGATCTATGCATATTACACATCCAGCAGCAACTGATATATCGTATGGTTTTTCTTGCTGTTTGCATTTTTCTTTGGTGAGATTTGCAATTCTCTTTATTATTTCATCCTTTTCATATGATGGGTCATTTGATTTAATTGCAATTATAAATTCATCTCCACCATATCTTGCTGCAAAGCCTTGTATCTCACCAACAACTTCTTTTATTGAATCGCCAAGAATTACAAGTGCACTATCTCCTTCAAGGTGTCCATAGTTATCATTTATTGCTTTAAAACTATTGATGTCACAAAGATATAGATAGAGAGGGTTTTCTAAAGAAACATTTGAAATCTGTGAAACGAGATATTCCATTGCTTTTCTTCTATTGTTCATCTGCGTTAGTGCATCTGTGTTAATTGATGATTGTTGGAACGTTGTGAATAGCGTTAGGATTACAGAGAATATTGCGATTGGAATAATTGTTAGTCCTTCAAGCATATCATCAACAATTATCCATGATACTAAGAATATTACAAGTAATAGAATAATTAGATAATTCTTTCTTGTTTGTGGTGAATTAGATCTAAGCATTTCGACTAATGATGATACTAGAATAATTGCGAAATAGATAAAAGCACAAACTACCAGAATGAAATAAATATCTCCATGCACTAGATTTCCCTCTTCAGAAATATAGAACACTCTACCATTAAATATTGAGATAAATAAGAATATTTCTGTTATGATGAATGGCAAAAATCCGTAAAGTTCATATAGAGTATTTCTACTATTTGAATATCCGAAATAAACCATAACAAGTTTATAAAAACAAAAACAATTAAATAGAACAGAAGAAAGAGATAGGAAACATATAATAGTAAATAACCATTCAGGAAGGCTAATAACATCGAACTCCTGCATTGTCCAAAGGGTATTCATAATAGTATAAAAAAGGAATGCTAAAATGAATATCCTGAAAATAAGATATTCTCTTTTCTTCATTAGATCTGGAGTAGTTCTAAAAAATAGATATCCAGACATAACAAAGAGGAAAAAATTAAAGATAAAATAGACTGTTAAAACTTCCATTTGCATTTCCTTCCATATATATTATAGTCAATTGATAGTTTTTTATGAATAAATATGTTTAAATTTTATTTATTTGCAAGTATTAATACACCATCAACAACCATTAAAACACCAGCAATAATATAAAGAACATTAACGAATTCCCATGCAAAGTGATTGCCAAATGATACGAGTAATACGAGTACCCCCGCAGCTAGTTGTAATAGCGATGATAAAAAGTATGCTTTCTTTCCACCAAGAAGTCCTCTTAGTCCATAGATTATAAGTGATATACCTAGTATTAGAAGTGCAACCCAAAGGATTGTCCAACTGAATACAATTATCACAACACCTACGGCAATTTCAATTATTCCAAGTAGCATTAATCCTAGTGAAAAAATGCTTAAAATACCATATGCAATTAAAATAACACCGATAATAGTGATTAAAACATTTGCGATGTTTTTTGCAGCGCCTATGCCGCCAAGGGCTAGTGCAAGGCCTAAAACAATAAGTATTACTGCTGGCCAGAAATTTTTATTAGTTGTTTTTGCCATTTTTAAAACTCCTTTTCAATAGACAAAATTTTTAATTTATTTTCAAGTGTACTGCAACTAGATCTTTCCCTGTTTTTGTAAAACCTAATCTTTCGTATACTTTTATTGCTGGAATATTATCTATATCTACTTCAAGAAAAATATTTTTTGAATCATCTAGTTCAACTGCGAATGCTAACATATCTTTCGCAAAGCCCATATTCCTATATTCTTCTTTTACAAATACATCGAATACCACGTTTTTTTGAAGTCCATAAGATATATCGATATAGCCAACTACCTCATTATTTCCTATTCCAAGGATAGTTCTAAATCTATCCTGTGCTTTTAATATCTTCTCTCCAGTCCAATATACATCTTTAGAATGGATTTTTAGATATTCTTTTTTATATTTATTAGAGTAGAGAACAACCTTGTTTTCTATTCTTCTTTTCTTAAAATCTTTAAGATGCATTTCTTGTTGAATTGTGTCAAATTTTGCATGATATTTTTCTAAGAATTCATTAAATAAATTATTCTTTGGATTATAGACAAAATCAATCTTATAATC
>ONMY01000106.1 GCA_900318975.1 uncultured Bacillota bacterium
AGGATCCGCTCTACGCGGTCGTCAAGGACGCTCTGACCGATGAGTTCAAGACCATCGCAGACGTCACTGAGGATCTGGTAGCTGCTGGCTACGACGTGACGGTGGCAAAGGTCACCTACCGTCTGAACAAGCTGGTCGAGGCCGGTGAGGCTGAGAAGACTCCGATCAAGGTCGGTGGCGGCGATGCCGGAAAGGCTCGCACCGTGCAGGCTTACAAAGCTGTTGAAGCGGAGTGATGATCCAGGGAAGTGAGTATAAAAACTCACTTCCCTATTTTCTGTTATAGAAAGGAGCATTTTAAATGAAGTTTTGTTTATCATATAATTAGAGTCCTATGTATCTTTAGCAAGTAGATGAAATAAAGATTCCTTGGACTCAAAGAAATAAAATTTAGCATTATATAGATTTATATCCTAATGCTGTAATTATTATATAGCATTTATTTTCTGGCAAACCAATTGATTGGAATGAATGTGAACAAATATTTGATGATATAGATGGTGCATTAGTTTTATGTCTTGGTAATCCTCGAGATTGTATAGAAGCATATGAAAGAGATATTCCATTTTATTATGGGTTTCCTATTACTACATATGATGAATTAAATAGTATTATTTAGTTTGATCCATATTATATTATTCCAGGTCCTCCATTATTTTTTAATCTTTCATATTTAAAAGAAACTTTAGGATTATCTTTACGTATATTTCCAAATATAAATAATTTAACAGGATTTCCAAAAGTAAAAGAGGCAACTGGGACTTGGGTGCGCCCTGAGGATTTAGATTACTATTCTAAATTTATAGATAGTTGTGAATTTCCTAATGTTGATTATGAAGCCGAACGTGCTTTATTTAGAATTTATAAACAAGAAAAGAAATTTTATGGACCAATTAGCTTAATAATTCCTGGATTAGAAGAATATAACGCAGATAATGATTTAATAAGTTCAGAATATTCAATTATAAGAACTTATTGTCAACAAAAATGTGAATCTCATGAAAGAAGATGTACTATATGCGAAATGATATTGCATCTTGCAGATCCTGACGCACTTCAACATCTTAAAGACAAATACGTTAATGATAAAGCATAACTTGAAAAAATTAAAAAATTATATTATAATTATATTATAAAATATGAAAGGTGTAATATAATTATGCGAAAAAATATGCCGAAAGAGGATTATGAATTATTCAAGATTATAGTTCAGAGTTCTCAAACTAAACTTCAGAAAATTCTATACAAAATTCTCAAACGACATTATAAAAACATTATAAATACTTCAGATTATATTATTGCGCAAGGAGACATACCCGTAGCATTAGTAGCACATATGGATACAGTATTTAAGTTGCCACCAGAGCAAATTTATTTTGATCGTCAACAGGGTGTATTATGGTCTCCAGATGGTCTTGGTGCAGATGATAGAGCTGGAGTGTTTCTTATACTCAAAATTGTGCAGGTTATGAAGAAAAATCGTAAGCCAACAATAATCTTTACAACTGATGAAGAGTACGGATGCGTTGGTGCATATCAACTTACTTTGAATATGCCGCAAGCGCCCTGGGATCTTAAATACATTATTGAACTTGATCGTCGTGGTCAAATTGACTGTGTATTCTATGATGATATAAATGAAAAATTTGCTGAGTATGTAGAAACCTTCGGCTTTAAAACTGATTGGGGCACCCTCAGCGATATTAGTATTATATGTCCCACTTGGGGAATTTCTGGTGTAAATCTCTCTGTTGGTTATGAAGATGAGCATCAAGAAATTGAAACTCTTCATATTAAATGGACATATGCAACATATCAAAAAGTATTAATGATGCTTGATGATATTGAAAACGCAGATCATTTTAAATATGAAGAAAGTGCTCATAGCATTAACTGGTGGAAATATGGATATAATTATGGAAAACCATATGATAGTCCTGGTTGGGATGATGATGATTATTATTCATATGGTAAAAAAGATTATTGCTATGGATGTGGCAAAGAAATATATTCTTCAACAGCATTGAGAGCTAAAGATAAATTTGGTATAATGCATCGATTTTGTGGGAGTTGTGCCTCCGAAAAAATTGATTGGTGTGATACTTGTGGGCAGCCTTTTATTGTTGAAGATGGTAAAAAATGGGAAACAACATGTGCAGATTGTATAAACAAAGGATGGGAAAGCGATGAATAAATTTGATTTAAAAAAT
>ONMY01000022.1 GCA_900318975.1 uncultured Bacillota bacterium
ATACATTCTGTATTGGATTTCCAAATTGTTTTAGTGAATGATTTGTCATCTAAATCTTCAATCATTGTCATTGAGATTACATTTCCAGGGTGACAGTGCATTACTACTTTATTATTTGGATTTACTTTTCCTCTTGCGATATGACTCATAAGATGAGATGGTAGTTCACTAGTAGGTCTAGATCCATCTTTAAGTCCCCAAAGAAGTTCTCCACTACATCCATCTTTTGCGATTCTTATTAAACCAAGATTAACTTCTGGGAAATATTCGATATTCTTAAAATATTTACCAGTTCCTGTAACGAGGAAAGTTTTGCCTATAAGCTCATTAGCAGTGAAATTTAGCGGAATAGTTCTAATTACATCTCCAGTAATGTAATCTCTATATTCATCTTCATCGATGATCATAGAAATGTTACCACCGTTTCTTTCATCATATCCAAGTCTATACATATTAGAAGTAGTTCTTATAAATTCTTTTAAAAATGGAGCACTAAGTATGTCTTTCATATTTTAACACCTCTTTAAAAGTACATCTTTTTCATATTTTTGTACTTTTTCTAACCAATTATTATCTAAACCTTCTTGTGAGAGGAATTCATCCCAAACATCACCCAGAGGTAAAGTTTTGTATTCTTCTGATAATGCAAGTAATTCAGTAAATCTCTGTTCATTTTGGAGCTTTGTGAGATTATCGTTTGGAAGAAGCAGTGCATTTAATAATGCCTTTTGCATATTTCTTGTACCAATTACCCATGCGGCAATTCTATTTATCGATGCATCGAAGTAATCAAGTCCGATAATAACTTTATCAATTGCGTTATTTCTAACGATTTCTTTTGATAGTTCCTTTAATTCATCATCAAGAATTACCACGTGGTCACTATCCCATCTAACAGGCCTTGATACGTGTAGAGCAATCTTATCGTTAAAGCAGAGCAGTGATGGAATCTTATCGCTTACAACTTCTGTTGGATGGTAGTGCCCTGTATCTAGTAGACAGCACAACCCATTTTTAGCAGCATATATCTGATAGAATTCATTATTACCAACAGTATATGATTCAAGTCCAATACCGAATACTTTACTTTCAACGCTATCGATTATATATTCTTTTGGATATTTTACAGAATAAATTTGGTCTAGGCTATCTTTCAGTCTCATTCTTGGTTCAAGTCTACTTGCAGGAGTATCTTTTAGACCATCTGGTACCCAAAGGTTACATAAGCAAGGAGATTTTTGCATCTTACCAATATATGCAGCAACTTCTCTAGATGTTTTACCATGCCTAATCCAAAAGTCTCTTATCATTTTATTAGGATGTGATAGTGTCATTCCATCTTCTGCATATTTATGAGAGAAGAATGTTGGATTGAAATCTATTTTTACATTATTCTCTTTAGCAAACTTTAACCACTCATCAAAATACTCAGGTTTGATATTATCTCTTTCTACTTTCTCATCGGTTATTGCATAGATGGCATGAAGATTGATTCTCTTTGTTCCACCGATTAAAGATAAAGCAAATTTGTAGTCACTCATAAGTTCATCTTTATTTCTCGCTTTTCCTGGATAATTACCAGTTGTTTGAATGCCGCCTGTTGCACCAAGTTTATTTTCAAACCCACCGACATCATCGCCTTGCCAGCAGTGAATGCTTATTGGAATTTTTTTAAGTATTTCTATTGCCTTATCTGTGTCTACGCCTATTTTCGCGTATATTTCTTTAGCTTCTAAATACCTTTTATTCATAATTTCACCTCATTTGAATTTTTAGATTTCCGATTGCTGTTGCCTCAATCGGAAGAGATATTATTCTTTTGCCTGAGAGCATTTCAGTATATTGATTTAGAATTGTGTTATGAGCTCCACCGCCAACAATGACAATTGAATCACATTTTCTACTTATATTCCTTTCTATCTCTTCAATGCTTTCTTTATATGATTTTGCGAGTGAAAGAAGTACAGAATTAGCAAGATCATTTAAGTCTTTTGGCATAGGTGCACCAACTTTTCTTAATTCTTCTTTAACAGCTTCAGTCATATTTTTTGGAGCTAACAATTCCTTAGAATTGATATCAAAAGTATATTTATAGTTAGATGATAGTACGTTTGCTCTAAATTCGATAGGTGTAATACCATTTTCTTTAGAGATATTATTAACAACCCACATACCCATAATATTTTTTAAATATCTAAATGTTCTATTGATACCGCCTTCGTTAGTAAAATTTGCGTTCATACTGTTTATATCTGTATGAGCTACATCTTCTTTAACGCCAAGAAGACTCCATGTACCACTTGAAATATAAGGACAGTCATAATCAACTGCATATACTGCACTTGCAGTATCATGACTTAAACAAAGTTTAACCGGAATATTTCCGCCCAGTTCACTTGCTATTTCATCTTTAAAGTTTCCAACAAGCTCGCCACCCTCATGGAGTTCCTTAAATAGATTCTTATTGTATCCAAGTTTATCTACAATATAATCATCATATTCCTTTGTGTTAACATTTATGAGCCCAGTAGTAGATGCCATCGTATACTCTTTCATCTTTATTCCTGTTAAACAGTAATTTAAGTACTCAGGTATATGAAGGAAATCAGTTGCTTCATCAAGAAGCCCTTTTTCTTTATCATCATATAACTGATAGATGGTATTAAACGTGTTAAAAGCAATTCCAGTTCTTTTATATAATTCTTCAAAAGGAATTATACTGTGAACTTTTGGAATTGTTAAATCTGTTCGACTATCTCGGTATGCATATGGTTTACCAATAATAGTATCATTTTTCATTAAGATATAGTCAACACCCCAAGTGTCAATAGCCATGCTTTCGATTCTTGGATATTCTTTTAATGCTTTTTTAATTCCAGCTTTTACTTCACATAAAAGATTGTCCAAATCCCAAAAAAGGTGACCATTATCACGAAAAACACCATTATTAAACCTGTATATTTCTACAGTTTTAATCTCACCAGATTCCATATATCCGATGATGTGTCTTCCACTCGAGGCCCCTATATCGATTGCAAGATAAAAAAACATTTATTTACATATCCCTCAAAATATACACTTTTATTATATAATAAAACAGCACTATTAAACAATGACTAATATTGATATAAAAAGTAACATATATTGACATTACATTCATTTAGTGCTAATATTGAGGCATAATTATTAAATATATATAAAAATGATTTAAGAGAAATAATAAAATGGCAATTCATGATGATAAAAATATAGATGATAGGAATATAAAACTAGTATATATTTCAAGTGGAAATGTGGATCTTTTTATAGATAGTCAAACATTTAAACTTATAAATGGAGACATCATAGTAATATACAATCAAACAAAATACATAGCAAGAGAAGAGGATAATAATACTAGGTTAATCGATATAAACATTCCTTGTGATACAAATAAGACTAACTTTTCTTTATTTGATATTGAAAAATATTTAAACAATTTATTTGTAAAGAATTTAAATGATTGTCATGGATTTATAATCTTTAGAACAGGCGAAAATAATTTTCTCTTCTCGATAGTTAACACTACCATAACTTCATTAATAAAAGAAGAAGATGATATAAAACTTAAAGGTTTTAAAACAATTTTAAATTTGTTTATGGAATTTAAAGATTTATTTATCTATCCAATACCAAGCGATGATAAAGATTCAAATTTTAGGGCAAGAGTACTAGAAGAAATTGAAAACAATATTCAGAAAATAACATTAAATAACTTATCAAAAAAACTTGGTTTAACGGTTGAGTATGCGAGCCGAAAGATTAAAAACACATTTAATGAAAACTTCAGTGAAATACTAAAAAATAAAAGAATTGAAGTAGCTGAAAGACTCCTAATAAAAACAAATATAAGCGTTTCAGAAATCATAAGAGAAATAGGTTATGAGAATAAAAGTTTCTTTCACAAGGAGTTTAAAAAGGCGAAAGGAGTTACTCCACTAAAATGGAGGCAAATGAATAAAAACTAAAAAAAATTTTAAAATGTTTTAACTATGTTAATTATAAATATAACGCATACATTATCCGACTTATTTACGAATAAAAAACTAGTAATATTTTGAAACAATATGACAAAATTTGTACCTTAAAGCTTTTTTTGCTTTACAACTTGCTAATGATATGATAATATCATTTCAGCACGGATTTTTGTGAAAATGATGTGAATTCACAAAAATAGGAGGAATATGAACGAAGAATTAAAGAAAATGAAGGTTCTCAAATCAAAAGATTTCATCCAAATGATTAGAATGGGTGTTGAGAACTTGAGTGCTCATATAGATGAAGTAAATGATTTAAATGTATTCCCTGTACCAGATGGTGATACAGGAACAAATATGAAAAGAACAATTGAGACAGGTTATAGCGTAATTAAAGATGCTGATCCTTCTCAACCTTTATATAAAATAGCTCAAGATTTATCAAAAGGTATGCTACTAGGTGCAAGAGGCAATAGTGGTGTTATTTTGTCACAAATTTTTAGAGGTTTTTCTAATGGTTTATTCCAAAAAAGAGATGTTGGTGTTTCTGGTCTTATAACTGCTTTAAAATCAGCTGTTAAGCAAGCTTATGGAGCTGTTGTTAAACCTGTTGAAGGTACTGTTTTAACTGTCCTTAGAGAATCAGTTCAAAAAGTATCTAAATCTATGAA
>ONMY01000126.1 GCA_900318975.1 uncultured Bacillota bacterium
ATTGAAAAATCATTTAATACTGAACCTCATCTAAGACTTGCACAAAAGACTCTCGCAAGAGAGATGACATTAATGATTCATGGTGAAAATGCCCTTAATGAAGCATTAAAGATCACAAATGCCGTATTTACTGGTGATGTATCAAGCCTCTCATCAAAAGAAATCGAAGAAGCATTCAAAGAAGATGCAGTTACTTTAATAAATGAAGATATGAACATCGTAGATCTCTTGGTATTAACTGGTCTTGCTCCATCAAAGAGCGAAGGAAGAAAGCTTGTTCAAGGTGGCGGAATAACTGTAAATTCAAATAAGGTTACCGATTTCACATTCACAGTTAAAAAAGCTGATGCGATAGATTCTATCTATTCTTTCATTAAAAAAGGTAAAAAGAACCACGCACTAGTAAAACATGAGGCATAGATTATGATAAAGAATTTTATGGAAAATTTTAGGCCATATTATGATAATTTCATGAAAGACTTAGATGGTCTACTTCGTATTCCAAGTGTTTTAGATGAATACAAAGAAAACTCAGATGCACCATTTGGAAAAGGCAATAAAGATGCCCTTATGTATATGCTTTCACTTGGCGAAAAAGATGGTTTTAAAGCTGTAAACGTTGATAACTACGCAGGATTCTTAGAATTCGGTGAAGGTGATAAAGTATTACTAATCCTTTGTCACCTAGATGTAGTTCCTACAACTGGCAACTGGACTAATCCTCCATTTGAACCAGTAATTAAGGATGGTAGAATCTTTGCCAGAGGTTCAAGCGATGATAAAGGTCCTCTAATGGCAACTTATTATGCCTTAAAGATGCTTAAAGATAATGGTTATGAACCAAGTATGCGTGTAAGATTTTTCTTTGGTTGTGATGAAGAATCAGGTTCAAGATGCCTTGAAAGATATATAGAAAAATATGGTGAATGCGACTACGGCTTTAGCCCAGATGCAGGATTCCCTTGTATCTTTGCTGAAAAAGGTATCTCATCTGAAATGTTTAGTGGTAAAACTAAAGATTCAAATCTCATTTCATTTAATTCAGGAACTGTATCAAATGTAGTTCCTGATGTTGCGGTTTCAGAAATTGAGAATTTAAACCTTGAAAAAGAATTTAATGAATATTTAAAAGAAAATAATTTAAAGGGCGAAGTAAATGGCAATCTTTATACCATCTATGGAAAAGCCGCACATGGTTCTATTCCAGAAACTGGAATAAATGCTGCATTATATCTTGGAAGATTCCTATATAAATATATAGATAATGAATTCTTAGCACTAGTAGCATCTGAATTTGATGATTTCTATGGTGATAATCTTGGAATTGGTTATATCGATAGTGAAATGGGAAGGGTATCTAATAACATCGCAATTTTTAAATTCAAAGATAATGAATATAAGATTGTGACAAATATCAGATATCCTAAAGGATTTGATTTTGAATTAAAGATGAAATCTTTAGAAAAACATCTTTTAAAATTTGGTGCAACTTTAACAGTTCTCAGTAATTCAAATTATCACTATGTACCAAAATATTCTCATCTAGTCCAAGCGCTACTAAAGGCTTATAGAGATTCAACTGGTGATTTAACTGAACCATATTCAATTGGCGGTGGAACATATGCCCGTGATTTTAAGAATGCAGTGGCTTTTGGTGTAATCTTCCCAGGAGAGACTGAATCTATGCATATGCCAGATGAAAGCGCATCAATTGAGAACTTAATTAAGAGTTCATATATTATCTTGGAAGCGATTAAAAACATATGCGATTAAGACATGTTAAAAACGCCTTTGAAATCATCGAAAATAATAGAGATATCGCTATCGATAATCCTATAGACTATAAGGGTAGATGGAGAGAATCATTTTCTTTTAGTAGCGATTCATCTTTAGAAATAGAAGTTGGATGTGGAAAGGGAAAGTTCTTATCTGAGATGGCATTAAATAATAGTGCTAATCTTTATATCGGTCTTGAAATGATGAGCAGTGTCATCTGCCGTGCAGTCACAAAAATAAAAGAAAACGAAATTAAAAATGTTTTATTATTAAATAAAGACTGTGAACACATTTTAGATTACTTTAATGAAAAAGAAGTAGATAGAATTTATATAAATTTTCCAGATCCATGGCCAAAACTAAGGCATGAAAAAAGAAGACTAACATCACCTAAATTCTTAGAAAAATATAAATTAATCTTAAAAGAAGATGGCATTCTTCGTTTTAAAACTGACAATTTAGATTTATATAATTATTCGCTTGAAACAATTCTCCCACTTCTAAAGGATGATAAGAGATATGGCGAAGTAGATTATAGTAATCCTACTATAATGACTGAATTCGAAACCAAATTTAGAGAAAAAGGAAATCCTATATATTTTATAGAAGGATCTTTCAAATAGAGGGGTATTTATGGTGCTTCTTATAGATATTGGCAATACATATACAAAAATAACAACTGATAGTGGTGAATTCTTCACTCAATTTTCAACATCTTCATATAAAGACATAGAATCATTAAATAACAAGTTATCATCTAATCTAGATGGATTAGAAATTAAAGACGCAATAATTAGTTCAGTTGTTAAAGGAAGAGCTGATATCTTTAAAGAATATCTTGATTCTAAATATAATATCAATTCTTTAATTTTGACTCATAGCTTAAAATTTAATATTGAATATCCAAAAGAAGAAGACAATGAACTTGGTGGCGATTTAATCGCAATCATGGAAGGACTATCAAAAATAAATAAAACATTTATTGGA
>ONMY01000196.1 GCA_900318975.1 uncultured Bacillota bacterium
ACGTCGTGAGACAGTTTGGTCCCTATCTGTCGCAATCGTTGGAAATTTGAGAGGAGCTGTCCCTAGTACGAGAGGACCGGGATGGACAATCCTATGGTGTACCGGTTAGTCCGCCAGGGCTATTGCCGGGTAGCTAAGATTGGCAGGGATAAACGCTGAAAGCATCTAAGTGTGAAGCCTCCCTCAAGATGAGATTTCCCATCAGCAATGATTAAGATCCCATGAAGAACACATGGTTGATAGGCTGGGTGTGTAAGCACGGTGACGTGTTAAGCTGACCAGTACTAATAGATCGAAGACTTAACTTTGTATAAAAAATATATCCAGTTTTGAAAGAATACCTAGTGATGATGGCGAGGTGGGTACACCCGTTCCCATTCCGAACACGGAAGTTAAGCACCTCAGCGCCGACGGTAGTACATTTGTGCAAGAATAGGACATCGCTAGGTTCTTTCTTTATTTGGTTAAAGATGCCTAAATAGCTCAGTTGGTTAGAGCACCTGACTGTTAATCAGGGGGTCGTAGGTTCGAGTCCTACTTTGGGCGCCACCATTTGACGAGTTGGAGAAATGGTCAACTCACAAGCCTTTCACGCTTGCATTTATGGGTTCGAATCCCATACTCGCCACCATTATTTTAAAAATAACCTTGATTTTTCAAGGTTTTTTTATTTTTTTACAAACTTTTTGTATGTTCCTGAGTATTTATATAATAGAGATAAAAATCTTTAATTGCCATCGATGGGATGGTGCAAAGCCTGTCTTGCGCAGGAAAAATCCATAAAGCTCGTTGTAAAAGGGAGGAACAAACGAAAATGATACTAACTTATAAGTACAGATTTTATCCAACACAAAAGCAAATGATTTATATTAATAATACATTTGCAATTATTCAAAAATACTGGAATAAATTGCTTTTAGAAAAAAATGATTATTTCAAAAAGTATGGCAAAATATTAAATCATACCATTCAAAATATTAAGATTAATGATGAATACATAGGAAATGGAAATTATGATAAACTTGCAGTAAAAAGTTCTCTATTTCAACTAAATACGCTATACAAGATAAGTATAAAGGCAAGGCAAACATTAAAGCTAAAAAATAATTATTCCCAAAAGTCTTATCCTATAAATAATTATAATAACAGAATTTTACTAGAAAAAGATTCGATCTTCATAGGTGGTATGGGTGTAATTAGTATTGCAAATTCAAGAAGCATACCCAACTATGCAAAAATTAATAAAGCAATTATTCTTAAAACTAATACTAATAAGTATTTTATTTGTATATCCTTTTTTATCGAAGAAAAAGCGAAAGAAGTTGTTAATTATAAAAGTGCCATAGGACTAGATTTTTCTATTCACAATTTGTATGTCGACAGTAATGGGAATCGAAATACAAAATATATGTCACATGAGTTTGATTGTTATTATGATAAACTAAGGAAACTATATGCTGTATTGAAGAAAAAGAAAAAAGGATCATCAAATTATATAAAAATTTATCAAAAAATTTCTAGTGTTTATGAAAAAATCAAAAACATAAAGAAGGATTTTTTGCATAAAGAATCATCCAGAATAGTTAGTAAATACGATATTATTGTTGTTGAATCTCTAGATTTGAAAGATATGGCAAGCTCCTATTATGTAAATAAAGAAACGGGGAACAAATTCAAATTAGGTGGGAAAGTTTATGAAAAATCATATGCATTATTTATTTCATATCTAAATTACAAATGTAAACTAAATGGAAAAAAACTAATATTTGTGGATAGGCATTTTCCATCAAGTCAAATATGCAATAATTGTGGGTTTTTAAATAAAGAGGCTAAACAATTAAACAAAAAAACAATAATATGTCCTCAATGCGGACGAATATATGATAGGGATATTAATGCTGCAAAAAATATAAGGGATGAAGGACTAAGAATATTAAACACAAAGAAAAATTAAGTTCAAGTATCAATCTTCTGTTTGTTTTTAATGGTAAATATGTTGCCTCTATGATACAATAAATACATAAGTAACAAGTTTGTATTTTTAAGGAGGAAAAAAATGAAGTTTGTTTTTTGGGGCCCAAGTTCGGACCACGCAAAAGAAGCTGTTAATGAAGCTCTTAATCATGTTAGAGATGTTGGCAACTTTAATTGGACTTTTATATTTATTCTTGCTGTAGTATTTTATGTTTATTGGACTGAGATTAAAAATAAAAACTGGGATGTATTAATTGCTGGTGTAGCTTTGTACTCTGTTCATTGGCTTTACGAGATTACAAATGCAATAATCGCTAAAGCATCTGGCTATCCTCTTTGGACTGTAAGCGGCGAATCTACAACATTTATACTATTAATTGGGGTATCGTGGGAATTATCGATGATGTTCTCTATTGCTGGTATCATTTCTTATAAGATGCTTGGAGATGATCCAGAAAAAAGAATACTTAAATTTGGAAAGTTTAAAGGAATTACAATGCGTATGTTTGGTGTTATAGGAATGGCTGCTCTTTTTGCTTTAATAGAATCTTTCCTAGCTGGTACAGAAGCATTCATTTGGGTGTATCCTTGGTGGGGTGTTTTACCTGTGTTTATTACCACATACATTCCTTTCTTTATTGCATCAAATTATGTTCCTAAAATGAAACCGAAAGCAAAAAAGATATTCTTATTTTCAATTGTTGGATTAAATATATTATTACTTGCAATATTAATTCCACTAGGGATAATATAAAAACATAAGGAAATATAGAAAATGAATATAGGTGTAAATACTTGGGGATTATCGAAGGAATTCAAAAAAGACTTTTCTAGGACACTCGACAGGCTTAAAGAAATAGGAGTAGAAGAAATAGAACCTTGTTTTGTTCTTACTGATTCGTTTAATTTCTTTAAAAGAATTGGATTTTTTATTGGATTAACACTAAATGGGACATCTGGTAGTAACTGGTTCTATCATTTAATTGATAAAAAAATGTCTGTAGTAAAGGAAAAAGGATTAAATGTTAAATACGTCCACCTAACATTCATAATGCCAGATAAAAAAGCGCTTGGAAAAATGATTCCAACAGCTAAAGCATTAGCCTTAAAATATGATATAAAAGGGTACGTAATATCTCTTCTTCCAAAAGATATATCGACAGCTAGGGGATATTTAGACGATATTAATAGTTTTAATGAAGCACTAAAAGAGATAAATTGTAAAACAATATATCACAACCATAGTGAGGAAATGAATTCAGCACTCGATTTCTTAATGGATTCTGTTCCAGATATGTACTTGGAATTTGATGTAGGATGGTCTGTTATAGGAAAAAAAGACCCACTGGAGATTATTAATAAATATAATAATCGAATCAACATAATCCACTTTAAGGATGTTCCAGAAGGCGAAAAGAAGGATTTATCAACAATTATTGGGGAAGGTTCCATTGACCTTAAAGGAATAATTGAAGCCACAAAAGATAAGTACCTTAGTGGAGAAATAGAATATATTATTGATCAAGATGCAAGTAAGGGTGATATAATCACAGATTTACAAAAAGGCATAAAAAATATTGAACAATATCTATAAAAATAAGCTAGACACATCGTCTAGCTTATTTCTTCGGCATCACCGAAATTGTTAGTTATTTTATCTGTAAACAGGATTCCGTTTAGATGGTCATATTCATGTTGTATTACAATTGAAGGATAACCGGAAAACGTTTTAGTTTCTTCTGTAATCTCTTTTGTAATAGGATCATACCACGACCCTCGAATTTTAATCTTTTTGTGTCTAAGTACCCTACCATATTTATTAGGAACAGAAAGACATCCTTCTCCATTTCCACCTAAATATACCATTTGTACACTCTCAGCAATTATTTCTGGATTATATACTACAAACTCTAGAACATTTTCTCCATCATCAATAAGAACTGCAAAGAATCTTTTTGAGATATTAATTTGTGGAGCAGCAAGCCCAACCCCGGGTCTTAATTTATATTTCTTTGCCTTTTCTTCATCTTGACTCATCCTCAAATACTTAAGCATTTGTTTTCCAGCATTTAAGTCTTCCTTCGAGATAGGGACGTTAACTTTTATGGCAACCTTTCTTAAGGTTTCGTTACCTTCTTTAATAATACACTCATTATCAATCATTTTAATCACCCACTATATTATACCATATATAAAAATTATTTGATATTTTGTGATAAAATATCAATAGGTACAAAAATGAAGAATAGAGAATTAATGAGTAGTGGAAACCCTTTTAAAGCGGTAATCATATTTTCAATACCATCCATACTCGCAATGCTTATAAATTCTATATATAATGTTGTTGATAAGATTTTTATCGGCAACTTTGTTTCGCATGAAGCACTTGCTGGACTGCAAGTTGTAGCACCATTAACATTTCTTGCTTTTAGTGTAATAGTAATGTTTGGGCTTGGTAGCGCAACTTATGCTTCCAATAAACTTGGTGAAAAAAAGGATAGCGAGGCAAATAAAGTTTTTAACAATTCATTTGTCCTTTCTTCAATAATAGTAATCGCAATAATGATTGTTTTCTTTGCACTATCTTCGCCATTATTAACACTATGTGGTGCACTTCCTGAAAATAGAAGCTATGCAGAGGATTATTTATTTGTTTTGATATTCGGCTTTATTTTCCAATCTATGTCATATTTTTTTACTATGAACATAAGGAGTGAGGGTAGACCGGTTTATTCAATGATTGCTCAAGTGTCAGGATGTCTTGTAAACATAGCACTTGATGCATTATTCATTATAGCTTTTCAGTGGGGTGTATTTGGTGCGGCACTTGCTACAGTGCTTGGACATATATCAAACTTTATTATTGGTCTTCATTTTTATTTATTCTCGAAAAAGAATTATTTTAAATTAAACCTAAAAGATGGGTTTGATATTAATTGGGGATTCATGGCACAAGTAGTTTTAATTGGGCTTTCAAGTGCAATTTTAAATATTTGTAACTTCGTTTCAACAATCATCTATAATAATGTTATTGGCAAATATACAAATGCACTATCGATTCTTGCAATATTAACATCGCTTGATGCTCTTTGCATTATGCCTTGTGTTGGAATAAGGCAAGGTTTACTACCTATATTTGGATATAACTATGGGGAGAAAAAATATGATAGAATCTTTAAAGTATACGGCGTTGGTCTAATCTACGGATTGATATTTGGAATTGTTATTTGTACTTTGATTATGTCCTTCCCAAGGTTCTTCATTAATCTTTTTGTAGACGGAACAGAAACAGAAGATCTAATTAATGAAGCAGCGAGGATATTAAGGTTCTACCCAATCGGTATAACAATTATTTCAATTAATATGAATACATCAGCTCTTTATCAAGCAACACGAGCTAAATTTAAGGCATCTATGCTTTCCGCACTAAGACAATGCATATATTTAATACCATCACTATACATTTTAGATGCTCTATTTGGACAAACTGGCGTTTGGAATGCTATGCCACTTTCTGATACTTTTTCAGCGATAACTGGATTCATTCTCTTTATAGTTACTTATATTTTCTATAAGAAAACCGGTTTCTTATCATATAAAGATTTAAAGAATTCATTAAAAAGAGACAATGAGGTACTTGAATGATTGCAGAAGTAATTCTAGATCTCAAATCAAAATCAGTTGATAAGCCTTTCTCATATTTAGTTCCAGAAAGGTTTTTAGACGTTGTTGAGATTGGAGAAAGATGCTATGTGGAATTTTCAAGTTTCAAACGTATGGGAATTATCGTTAATCTTCATGATGATGCCCCTAAAATGAAGCTCAAAGAAATCGAAGATTTAATAGATTTAGAGCCAATACTTACAAGAGAATTAATTGATGTTGCAACATATTTATCGAAAACATCATGTTATCCCCTCATAAGTTATCTTCTTACAATGATTCCAAATGTTTTAAAAGTAAATTATTCTAAGACTATAAAACTATTAGATAAAAATGATTTAAAACTGAAACAGTTGTTCAATGAAAAAGAAATAATCAACTATGATGAATTACAAAAAAATGATTTATTAACTATAAAAAAAGCTTTAGAAGAAAAGAAAGTTGAATTATTTTTTAATTATATTAAAAAAGAATCAATTAAATACGAAAAAATCGTTTTCTTAAAAAATGTTCCAGAAAAGCTAACAGAAAAGAGAAAACAAATAGTTAGTTATCTTTTATCACATAATAATGAAGAAAAATGGTTAGTTTTAAGAGATAAACTATCTATTAACATTGATACTATTCACAGAATGGAATCAGCTGGCATTATTTCAGTAAGGGATAAAGAAGTATTTAGAGATATTGAAACACTTAAACCACTAAATGATAAGAAGGTTGTTTTAACTGGTGAACAACAATCAGTCTTTAATACTCTATCTAGCAATTTAAATAAGGAAAATACCTATCTACTCCACGGCATTACAGGAAGCGGCAAGACAGAAATCTATTTAAATTTATTTGAAAAAGTTTTAGAGTCTGGCAAAGAAGCAATAATGCTTGTTCCAGAAATCTCTCTTACTCCAATGATGGTAAATAGATTCAAATCAAGATTTGGAAGCAACGTTGCCATATTCCATTCAGAACTCTCTGATAATACTAGATATGACGAATGGAGAAAAATCCTTAGAGGCGAAGTGAAGATTGTTGTCGGTGCGCGAAGTGCGATATTCGCGCCATTTAAGAATCTTGGTATAATTGTTATCGATGAAGAGCATGAACAATCTTATAAACAGGATACATCCCCAATATACCACGCAAAAGATGTTGCAGAAGCAAGAATCAAGAATCATAACTGTATGTTGCTACTCGGTAGCGCAACTCCTTCAATTGAGTCTTATGCAAGATGTCTAAAAAATGTTTATCATTTGGTTGAAATAAAAAACAGGGCTAACAATTTTGGCCTTCCAAAAACTATAGTTGTTGACTTAAACGAGGAATTTAAAAAAGGAATGAAGGGATACATTTCTGATAGACTTAAAAAGGAAATTGCGTCCCGCCTCTATAGATCAGAGCAATCCCTGCTCTTGCTCAATAGAAGAGGATATTCTAATTATCTTATGTGCCGTGCTTGTGGACATGTAGAAAAGTGCCCAAATTGTGATGTTTCCCTAACATATCATAATTTTGATAAAACGCTTAAGTGTCATTACTGCGGTTATGAGATACCAGTTATATCTAAATGTTCAAAATGCTCTAATAATTGCCTAGAAAAAGTTGGGTTTGGAACTGAAAAATTAGAAGAAGAACTAAAACAACTTTTTCCAAATGCTAATGTTGTAAGAATGGATAATGATACTACAAGAGGCAAAAATGGTCATGAAAAAGTGCTATATGAGTTCGAAAATAATGGAGATATATTAGTCGGAACTCAAATGATTGCTAAGGGATTAGATTTTCCAAATGTAACTCTAGTTGGCGTAATAAATATAGACCAATCATTAAAGATTCCAGACTTTAGAAGCAAAGAAACAACATTCGAATTATTGACACAGGTTTCTGGTAGAGCTGGAAGAGGTGATAAACCTGGGCTTGTAATAGTTCAAACATATAATAAAGACCACTATGCAATCAAATATGGTCTTAAACAAGATTATCTTGGTTTCTTCAATGAAGAAATGAAGGTAAGAAAAATCGCAAGATTTGTACCTTTCTATTTTATGACTCAAATCAAAATAAAGGCCAAGGATATTAAAACTGCTTATACAGAAAGTGCAAAAATAAAATTCCAGCTTGAAGAAGCATATCCAAATGGAGATTTGATTATCTTAGGCCCAATTCAACCATCAATCGCGAGAATTGATAATCAATACATTTTTAATATTATATTAAAATATAAAAAGGTTGATAATTTGGATTTAGTATTAAAAAATATATATGAGAAAGCATCTAAGGAAGACATATTAATCTCAATTGATAGATTCCCAACATCTTTCTAAGGTATCGTTATGAATAAAAATATAAAAATCTGTTTTATGGGATCGCCCGAATTCGGTAAGATTGTTTTAGAAAAATTAATAGAAGAATATAATGTTGTATTAGTTGTTACTCAGCCCGACTCTTTTACAAAAGGTGGAAAAGTTCTCATCGAACAGCCAGTAAAGAAACTCGCTCTCATCAACAACATCCCAATCTTTCAGCCTCAAAACATAAAAGAGGATTTTTCTGAAATGAAAAAATACGATTTTGATTTTCTAGTAACTGCAGCATACGGACAATTTATTCCTCTAGATGTTCTTCACCTTCCAAGAATAATTACATTAAATGTTCATGGTTCGCTTCTTCCAAAATATCGTGGAGGCGCTCCAATACAAAGAGCAATTGAAAATGGAGACGAATATTTGGGTGTTTCAATTATGCAAACAATACTAAAAATGGATGCAGGTTGTATCTTTAAGCAATCAAAAATAAAACTTGAAGATGACGACAACTATGAATCTATGAATACTAAGCTTGCTAAAAAAGGCGCAGAAGATTTAATAGAAATAATCGATAAAATGTTTGAGAACATTGATAATGTGCCTAAAATTCATCAAAATATTAATGAAGTAACATTTGCATCAAATATTAAAAAAGAAGAAGAACAACTTGATTTTAATTTACCATCAATTAATCTTTTTAATAAAATAAGAGCATTTAATCCAAATCCACTGACATATTTTAAGTTTAAAGATCAATACTATAAAGTTTATTCATCTCAAGTAGTTGAAGTTAATAGTAACGAAAAACCAGGCACAATACTTGATAATAAAAAGTCACTAACAATTAAATGCGGACATAATGCACTTAAAATACTTGAGATTCAGCCATCTGGAAAGCAAAAAATGGATATATCTTCATTTTTAAATGGTTATAGAAATAAGTTTGTAATTGGCGATATAATCGAGTGATTAATATAAATATTTTTGTATAAAAGTTCCTGCCGAGGAACTTTTTATATATTTATAATTACACCCTTATTTATTTTAATCACTTTATGTGTTAAAATAACTTTAGTGTAAAGGAGATTATATATGGAAATCGACAAAAAGAAAAACTTATTTTCAAGAGAAGAAATGTTTGAACTTAACAAGGAAAGACTAGAATCTCGCGGTGTTACAATCGACGATATCGCAAAGATCGCCTTCAAGCAACAATCACGCTTCACAAAAGATATCGATTACGAGATTGTTGTTGAGAGCACAAAAAAGATTCTATCGTACGCTGATGCTTTTCATATCATCCAGCTCGGTATTGAAATTGATGAATTAGCTGAAAAGGAGATGTTATCATACCCAATTCAAGCTGTAATCAAATCAGATCTTGGTCTTTTTGGCCTTGACGAATTATTTGGTTTAGAGCTTGCAGGAAACTATGGTATTATCGGTAAAACAAACTTTGGCGACATCGATGTTAATAAACCAACAAAGGTAAACGAACTCAATGAAGAAGGCAAAAAGCCGGATAAGTGTCATACATTCCTTGATGATATTGTCGGTGCTATTGCTGCATGCGCATCAACAAGAGTGGCTCAAGTCTATAAAGAAATGGAAACACATCATAAAGGACCTAAACAAGAATAATAATGGAAGAAGAGAAATCATTAGAAGAGTTTTTTAAAGGATCTACTAAAGAATACAAAACCAAAAAAACTCGTAATGTTTCTAAATCATCTCCTCCAAAAGTAAGAGAAAACGATTCAAAGGGCGAGAATTTTTTTGTTCGTTTTTTCAAAAAACGTTTTAGTTTTGACGAGGATGTTGATTTAACAAATCCAACCAATGTTCTTTATAGAAGAAATTATGTTATAAAAAACATAACTATCCTTGCAAATTTAGTATTTGTTCTCTTTTCTCTAGTCGGAATTTCCAAATCAAATATCATTATAACTATTGCGTTTTGGCTAATAATGACTGCTCTTTCTCAAACTATCCACCAGATGCTAAAAAGAAAGACTGATGATGCTAGCCACCAACAACTTATAATGTATCTCCAATCCTTATTCATATTCATTCTATCAATAACCCTTTACATAAGAGTCTACCTAGGCTTCACAGTTTTGGATAGCGAAAATCCAGGTTTAACAAATGTTGAGTTTTCTATAACTCAAGCATCCTATATTCTAATATATTTAACTTTTGTAATAATGTCTTTGTATCAAGATACAAAGCTTCTAAGAGCGATGTTCTTCTGGATATTAGTTGTTATGACAGTTATTCATCTAACGCTTCTCCACCCAGAACTATATTCACACGCATCAAGTTTTTTAGAATTATGGGATTTTATTAAAGATGGTAACTATAGAGTCTTCCTAGATATAGGGCTTAGAACATTCGTCTTTCTCGTGTTTTATGCATCTCTTTATAGTGCTGCATCAGTTTTCCACTTCGTATCAGAAGAGAGAAAAACTGAATTTAAGAGAAGAGTTGGCGTTGAAGCTAGCTTTAAAGATGTAGTTGAAAGCGTGTTTGAAGCAGTAAAAGCTTATGATACTTCTCAAGACACATATTCACTTAGACTCGCATCAATAAAAGTTTCTGCAGTTTCAAGAGAACTAGCGCTTGCAATGAACCTTCAAACAGCTGCAATAATGGAAGTTGATTATAGTGCAACAGTGCATGCTGAAAAACTCAGTGAATTAAATCTTCTTGGATTCCAAGAAATTAATCAAGAAAACTTCGATAGTGTTCTTGAAAAAACAAAGCTCGCAACAACAATAATTAAAAGACTACAACTTACAAAAAATGCCGAAGACATAGTTTATAGATATTTCCAAGGTACGCTGGATAAACGATTTGTCGATAAGATGAGCTTATCTCCAAATGACTATGTTTCAAACATCATATTGTTATCAGAAATATATTCAATACTCCGTTCAGATGCTAGTTACAAAAAAGCGTTAACACATCAAAGAGCTGTTGAAATTATAGAAAATGGATTATGCGCATTTTTTGATCACAATCTAATAGTAAGATTTGTGAAGTTTAATCACGAAATACAAATTGCCTACGATAGGGCATAAAAGGAGCAAAAATGAAATATATTTTTACAAGCGAAGCGGTGACTGAGGGTCACCCAGACAAAGTCGCAGATAGAATTGCCGATTCTATCCTCGATGAATTAATCAAGCAGGACAAATATTCACGTGTTGCTTGCGAAGTAGTTACTTCAACAAATTTAGTGTTCATTTTTGGACAAATCACATCAAATGCGAAGGTTGATTATGAAAAGGTCGCAAGAGATGCAGTAAAAGAGATTGGTTATACAAAAGCTGAATATGGTTTTTCGTATGATACTATGAAAGTTGAACTTGCAATCGATAAACAATCTCCTGACATTGCTATGGGCGTCGATGAAAACGAAAACAAGTCTTTAGGTGCTGGTGACCAAGGTATTATGTTTGGTTTTGCATCTGATGAAACAAAAGAACTAATGCCACTTGGCGAAGTTCTTGCTCAAAATCTTTCAAAAAGACTGACAGAAGTTAGGAAAAAAGGAATCTTAACATATCTAAGACCAGATGGAAAAACTCAAGTTTCAATCGAATATGTTGATGATAAACCAACAAGAATCGATACTGTACTCGTTTCATGTCAACATGATGAAGGCATCAGCTTAGATACAATCAGAAAAGACATCATAAATGAGGTAATAAATAAAGTTCTTCCAAAAGAGTTCATTGATTCTAATACAAAGATCTTAGTAAACCCTACTGGAAGATTTGTTATTGGAGGTCCAGCGGGAGACACTGGACTTACTGGAAGAAAGAATATTACCGATACATATGGTGGATATGCTAGAAATGGTGGAGGTTCTTTCTCTGGAAAAGACCCAACAAAAGTCGATAGAAGTGCAAGTTATATGTTAAGATACATTGCTAAAAACATAGTTAAAGCTAAACTCGCAAGAAAAGTCGAACTTCAAGTTTCATATGCAATTGGTGTATCTGAACCAGTTTCAATTTATGCTAATACATATGGCACTGGTAAATTATCAGATGAAAAATTAGTAGAAATCATCAAAAAAGAATTTGATTTAACTCCATCAGGAATTATTAATACACTAAATCTTAGAACCCCAATCTATAAAGAAACAAGCTGCTATGGGCACTTTGGAAGAGAAGAAAAA
>ONMY01000099.1 GCA_900318975.1 uncultured Bacillota bacterium
TAGAAAAGAAACTATCAAAAAAACTAGTATTAGAAAATAAAATCGATGAGAAAATCATAAGTGGTATCAAAATTTCTTATGATTCAAAAGAAATAGATTTAACTCTTAACGCTAAATTTAAAGATTTAGTAGATAAACTAAAGGAGTAACGTATATGAGCATTAACGCAAATGAAATCAGTTCATTAATAAAAGCCCAAATTAAATCATATTCAGAAACTCTTGAGACAAGAGAAGTTGGTAAAGTTACCCAAGTTGGTGATGGTATTGCCCTCATTTATGGCCTTGAAAACGCGATGGCAGGAGAACTCTTAGAATTCGATAATAAAGTTTATGGTATGGCACTAAATCTTGAAAAAGATGCAGTTGGTGCAATTCTTTTAAACGATGTTAGAGGCGTTAAAGAAGGAGACACTGTTAAAACTACTAAAAAGATTCTAGAGGTTCCTGTTGGCGAAGAATTAATAGGACGTGTTATCACTCCTCTTGGTATGCCACTTGATGGAAAACCATTAAATGCTAAAAAGACAAGACCTATTGAAAGAAAGGCAACAGGTGTAATCGAAAGAGAAAGCGTTAATACACCACTTCAAACAGGAATTAAGATAATTGATTCACTTATTCCAATTGGAAGAGGTCAAAGAGAACTCATAATTGGTGACAGACAAACAGGAAAAACCACAATTGCAGTTGATACAATCATAAACCAAAAGAATAAAGGTGTTTATTGTATATATGTTGCGATTGGCCAAAAAGAATCTACTGTTGCAAGTGTTGTTGATACTTTAAAAAGATACGGTGCAATGGATTACACAGTTGTAGTTGCGGCAAACGCAAGTGATCCATCACCACTTCAATACATCGCTCCATATAGTGGTGCTGCAATCGGTGAAGAGTTTATGTTTAATGGTAAAGATGCTCTAGTTATCTATGATGACTTATCTAAACATGCTGTTAGCTACCGTGAACTTTCACTCCTTTTAAGAAGACCTCCAGGAAGAGAAGCATACCCAGGAGATATCTTCTATCTTCATTCAAGACTTCTTGAAAGAGCTGCAAAGCTTTCAAAAGAACTCGGTGGTGGTTCTTTAACTGCACTTCCAATCATCGAAACTCAAGCTGGTGACTTTAGTGCATATATCCCTACAAACGTTATATCAATTACTGACGGACAAATATATTTAAACACAAACCTATTCCATAGCGGTATAAGACCTGCAGTTCAGCCAGGTTTATCTGTATCAAGAGTTGGTGGTGCTGCACAGATTAAAGCAATTAAGAAGACTTGTGGCACTTTAAGACTAGATCTTGCATCTTATCAAGAACTGGAAGCTTTCACACAATTTGGAAGTGATCTTGATGATGTTACATCAAAGAAACTTGAAAGAGGAAGAAAATCTCTACAAATCCTAGTTCAAGGAGCACATGTAACTTATCCAGTTGAACTTGAAACATTATCAATTTATGCACTAACTCAAGGATTCTTAGATGATATAAAAGTTGAAAAAGTTTTAGATTTTGAAAAAGGATTACATTCTTTCTTCTTAAATGATGAAGAAGGAAAGAAGATTCTAGATGAAATTGTAAAAACTAAAGAACTTCCTGATAAAGAATCAATTAATGGAGTAATTTCTAGATTCAAAGAAACATATATTTAAGAGGCTAATATTTTGGCAGAGAAGAAGCAAATTAAAGAGCGTATTCAAGCTACTAATAAAACATATCAAATAACTAGTGCAATGAATATGGTCTCAACATCAAAACTTAGAAGAAGCGAAAAGAACCTAAAAACATTTAGGCCTATTTCTGATGAAATAATTAAGATAATGTCTTCTCTTCTTGCATCAAGTGAGGAATTATCTCATAAAGCATTAATGGAATCAAAAGGAAAACCATGCTACATAATTATTGCATCAGATAGAGGTTTAATTGGTAGTTATAATAATGCTTTATTTAAGTTTTTTGATGAATATATAAAATCACACCATAGTTCTAACGATGAATTTATGGTTGCGACAATTGGTTTCAAAGCTTTTATGTATGCCAAGAAAAGAAAATATAATTTAATCAATAAGGAAAGCACAAATATTCGTGATGATATACTCTTCGCAGACTTTGAAGAAGTATCACAAAATGTACTAAGCATGTATGTGGATGGTGAAATAGGAAAAACCACAGTGTTCTATACTACATACGTTAATACTTTAAAAAATACCATCACAAGAGATCACCTTTTACCAATTCATATTAGAGAAAGAGATAAAGAAAATATCTATAAAACAGATTTCTCATATGAACCAGGAAAGGAAAAGGTTCTTGATTCAATGGTAAATATGTATATTAATTATTCGCTATATAGAATTCTTCTTGAGGCAAAGACAAGCGAACACGCCGCAAGAATGAATGCGATGAAAAATGCTAAAGATAATGCAAAAGATATAGAAGAAAGATTAACGCTTCTATATAACCACGCAAGACAAAATCAAATTACTACTGAACTCATTGATATCATCAATGGTTCAAATGCAGTAGAATAGGAGGCATCTTATGAACAAAGGTAAAGTAATACAAGTATTATCATCAGTTGTAGATGTTGAATTTAAGAATTCACTTCCAGCAATCAACAATGCTTTAACAATTAAAGTAGATAAAGAAAATAATGATGGTATAGGAATTAATTTAACACTTGAAGTTTCTCTTCATCTTGGAAACTCTATTGTAAGATGTATTGCGATGGGTTCTACAGATGGCCTTAGAAGAGGTATGGAAGTAGTTGATACTGGAAGTCCTATTTCTGTTCCGGTTGGTGAAGAAACTCTTGGTAGAGTATTCAACGTTCTTGGTGAAGTTGTAGACGGAAAAGAAGAAATACCAAGAACAGTAAAAAGAATGCCAATTCATAGACCTGCCCCAGAACTAAAAGATATCAATGCTAAAGTGGAAATCTTTGAAACAGGTATTAAAGTAATAGATTTACTAGAACCATATATCAAAGGTGGTAAGATAGGTCTATTTGGTGGTGCTGGTGTCGGTAAAACCGTTCTTATTCAAGAATTAATCCATAATGTTGCAACAAATCATGGTGGTATTTCAGTATTTTCTGGCGTTGGCGAAAGAACGAGAGAAGGTAATGATCTTTATACTGAAATGATTGAATCCGGAGTAATCTCAAAAACTACAATGGTTTTTGGGCAAATGAATGAATCACCTGGCGCAAGAATGAGAGTAGGTTTAAGCGCTCTTACTATGGCAGAACATTTTAGAGATGAAGAACACCAAGACGTATTATTATTTATTGATAATATTTTCCGTTTTACTCAAGCAGGTAGTGAAGTATCAGCGCTTCTTGGAAGAATGCCAAGCGCGGTTGGTTATCAACCAACACTTGCATCTGATATGGGTGCCCTCCAAGAGAGAATCGCATCAACAAAAGATGGTTCAATCACATCAATTCAAGCAGTATACGTTCCTGCAGATGACTACACAGACCCAGCCCCTGCAACTGCATTCACTCACTTAGATGCAACTACAAATCTTTCAAGAAAGATTGCAGAAGAAGGAATATATCCTGCAGTAGATCCGCTTGATTCAACATCACGTGCACTAAATGTTGATATCGTTGGTGAAGAACACTATAACGTTGCAAGAGGCGTACAAATGATTCTTCAAAGATATAATGAACTATTAGATA